>JAITJU010000137.1 GCA_031278735.1 Zoogloeaceae bacterium | reverse complement strand
GCATTCCCTCGGTCGTCGCGCCCAAACAGTAGATATGGAAAAACGCCCGCTGTCCGGCCATTTCCCAGCGTTCGGCCTCCACCAGCCAAGAAAGCTCGTAGTCGATGAAATCGTCCGCGTAGCCGCCGCTCGCCGCCAGGCTGTAACGCGCCGCCTCGCAGGCGGCCAGCGCCCCCTCCAGATCGCACAGGGCATAACGCGCGCGCGCCGCCAGCCGCGCCAGCCGCACTTCCGCCTGCCGTCGCTGCGGCAATGACCAGGATTTGCTCAGGGAGATGACCGCCGCCTGAATCGCCGCCAGTTGCTCCGGCGCGAATTCGATCAGCGCGTCGCCCGCCTGCAGCCAATGCTCCGCCTTGATGTTTGGATTTCCCCTCGCGGCCTGCAAGGCGGCGATGGCCTGCGCGCCGACCTCGCGCGCCGCGTCGATTTCCTGATTGTCCGCGTGGATTCTGGCGTTGCGAATGAGAAACCGCGCCGCGTCCCAGACGGCATGATCTTCCTGCCGCGGCAGCAGCGCCTCCAGTTCGCGGCACAGATCGCTTGCGGCCAGCGCGATTTCCAGATGACTGCCCATGAGCCGGGACAATACCGGATTGCGCAGATGCCACGCCACATGCAGTCCCGGCTCCGTCACCAGGGCGCGCGCCTCGGCAATGCCCGCGTGCATTGCCGTCACATCCGCGAAATGCTCGGACACCCGCAGGCGGAACAAGGCCAGCGTCATCCTGGCGTCCGCGCGTTCGTCTTCGGGCAGCGTCGCCAGCAGCGCCGCGCCGTCGCGGTCGATTTCCATCATTGCCGCTTCCGCGTCGCCCGCCCATATCCACAGGGTGTGGAGCCGCCCGATGGCTTCCAGCGTATCCGCCTGCAAGGGCTGCGCGCGCAGCCGCGCCTGCACGTCCAGTTCCTTGCCGCCGCTGGTCATGCGCTCGCCCATCTCGTCCTCGAGACGATTCATGAAAATGTCCAGTTCGACGCCGCGCAGGGGCGTTGCTTCAAACGTCATGCGTGTTTCCTCTTTCAGCGTGGTTTTCCTCGGCAGACTCGATCACGCCGCCGCCCAAACAAACCCGTCCTTCATACAACGCCACGGATTGCCCCGGCGCCAACGCCCACTGCGGTCGGGCAAAATCAAGCACGCAGCCCGCATCATCAACGCGCGTCAACACGCAGGGCGCTTCCTCGCCGCGATGACGCGATTTGGCGGCATACACCCAACGCGGGCGCGGCGCCTCCCGCGCAATCCAGGAAAGCCGCCGGGCAAGGAGCGAGGCGCGCCACAGCGCCGGATGCGCGCGGCCTTGCACAACATACAGCACATTTCTCGCCATGTCCTTGTCCGCGACGAACCAGGCTTCCTGCGCGCCGCCCGCTTCCTTCCGTCCGCCGATATGCAGGCCCTTGCGCTGGCCTATGGTGTGGTACATGAGGCCGTCGTGCTCGCCCAGCAGACAGTCGTCGTCGAGACGGCGAATCTCTCCTTTTTGCGGCGGCAGATAACGGCTCAGAAAAGCCTTGAATGGACGCTCGCCAATGAAGCAGATGCCAGTGGAATCCTTTTTGACGGCCACGTGCAATCCGGCGTCGGCGGCGATTTTCCGCACTTCGCGCTTATAGAGGGCGGCGAGCGGAAACAGGGTTCTGGCCAGTTGCGCCTGATTCAGGCGATAGAGAAAATAACTCTGATCCTTGCCGCCGTCCTCCGCCTTCAGCAACTGATGACGCCCCGCGTTCTCGATCACGCCCGCGTAGTGTCCCGTCGCGATGCAATCCGCGCCCAGGGCGAGCGCGTGGTCGAGAAACGCCTTGAACTTGATTTCGGAATTGCACAGCACGTCCGGGTTTGGCGTGCGCCCCGCCTGGTATTCGCGCAGGAATTCGGCGAACACCCGCTCACGGTATTCGGCGGCGAAATTGACCACTTCCACCTCTATCCCCAGCACGTCGGCAACGCTCATCACGTCCAGCAAATCCTGACGCGAGGCGCAGTAGGCGTCGTCATCGTCGTCTTCCCAATTTTTCATGAACAGCCCGATCACGCGGTAGCCCTGCCGTTTCAGCAACAGCGCCGCCACCGAGGAATCCACGCCGCCGGAAAGCCCGACAACCACGGTTTTTTCAGACATCCGGCCCTTCTCCTTTTTCCCAGTCCGCCAGCGGCAGAATGACGGCAGGCTCGCCATTATCCACGAACCAGCTATCGACCACATAGCGCGCGCCGCCTTTCGCCTCTTCAATCAGCGCCGAAAAGTGCTGCAACAGGAAAAAGCGCAGACGGCGCGCGGGCGGCAGCGCCCGATGCCAGCGCAAAAGCCCGCGTTCCGCCAGAACGCCCAGAAAGGCGCTGGTGTTGCGGGAATGATCGATGCAATCCATGCGCCCGGATACCCCGTCATCCGCGAAATTGCCGCCCCGATCCGCGCCGATTGGCGTCTGTTCCGCCGCCAGCGCGTACAAACGCCCCACCGCCCGCGCCAGATTCGCGCGCTCTTCTTCGGCATTCCGGGCGGCAGCCAGTTCCCGCGTCGCCGCCGCGAAGTCATCGATGGAAAAAACGACCGTCTGGCGGGCAAGACAACCATAATTGAAGCAAAGCTCGAATTGGGCGCCGCCCGCAGTCGTTTGGGCGCGCACGGACGACAGCGACAGACAGAGCGTCGTCAGAATGAGGCAAAAGCAGCGGCGGCGCATTTCCCCGGACTCATCGCAACAGGCTCAAGGGCGCGCGCCGACCCGCCAGATAATCCAGCGCGCAGCTTTGCACCATGGGACTGCGCAGCTTTTCCGGCGCGGCGCAAAGCGCCTCCGGCGTCAGCCAGCGCACGGCGATTATGCCCTTGTCCAGCGGTCTGCCGGGATCATGACCCACAACCTCGCCCGCAAAGGCAAAGCGCAGATACGTCACCTTGCCCCGCGGATGCAGGCGCCGATAAACGCCAACCAGCGATTGGGGAGAGAAGTCATAGCCGGTTTCTTCCCGGCATTCGCGCGCCGCGGCTTCCGGCAGGGTTTCGCCGTACTCCAGATGTCCGGCGGGCTGGTTGAGGCGAATGCCCTCCTCGGTTTCTTCCTCCACCAGCAAAAATTTGCCGTCGCGCAGAACAAGCGCGGCGACAGTGACATTGGGCTTCCAGGCGCGTTCGATCATGAATGCCTCAGCGGAAAATTGCGGGCGGATGCGCAGAGTGGCCGCGCGGAACAGGGTGCGGACATCATCGCGCGGCTGCGCCGCGGCAGCATGGATGATATACCACATGGCGTCCCGCGCGGATGAATCCGCTGTTAAAATGGCGCGCTTTGGCGCAGTTATTTTGTGTTTTGCACAAAACGAGGAGACAGACAATGAGCATGGCAGAGCGGGACGGGTTCATCTGGTTTGACGGCAAGCTGCTTCCCTGGCGGGACGCGAAACTGCATTTTCTGACGCATTCGCTGCATTACGGCATGAGCGTCTTCGAAGGCGTGCGCGCCTACAGGACAGAGGCCGGAACCGCCATTTTCCGGCTGGAAGGGCATACCCGCCGCCTCTTCAATTCCGCCCACATCTTTCAGATGACGCTGCCTTTCGAGCAGGCCGCGGTAAATGAGGCGCAAAGGGAAGTCATCCGCGCCAACCGGCTGGATTCCGGCTATCTGCGCCCCTTGGCGTTTTATGGTTCGGAAAAG
Source organism: Zoogloeaceae bacterium (assembly GCA_031278735.1). Taxonomy (GTDB): domain Bacteria; phylum Pseudomonadota; class Gammaproteobacteria; order Burkholderiales; family Rhodocyclaceae; genus Azovibrio. Next base: position 820 of record JAITJU010000137.1, on the reverse strand, counting down.
ATGGGGCTGTCCACCAAGGGCGCGCAAGTGCATCTGGCCATCGCCGCCTGGCCCTGGGGCGCCTATCTGGGCGAAGAAGCCCTGAAGGGAGGCATTCGCGTCAAGACTTCCAGCTTCACCCGTCATCACGTCAACATCTCCATGGTGCGCGCCAAGGCTTCCGGGCATTACGTCAATTCCATCCTCGCCCACAACGAAGCCGCCAACGCCGGTTACGACGAGGCGCTGCTGCTCGACACGGAAGGCTACGTCGCCGAGGGATCGGGCGAAAACGTGTTCATCGTGAAGGACGGCAAGCTCTACACCCCGGAACTCACCGCCTGCCTGGAAGGCATCACCCGCGACGCCATTCTGACGCTGGCGGCGGAACTCGATATTCCGGTAAAGGAAAAGCGCATCACCCGCGACGAGGTCTATTGCGCCGATGAAGCCTTCTTCACCGGCACCGCCGCCGAAATCACCCCCATCCGCGAACTCGACGATCGCGTCATCGGCACGGGCAAGCGCGGCCCGGTGACGCAGCGCCTGCAGGAGAAATACTTCGACGCCGTTTATGGCCGCGCCCCCGAACACGCGGACTGGCTGGCGCTGGTCTGAAAACGGAGCCCACGGGAATCGCCCGCATGCGGGACAAAACTTCATGGAAAAATAAAAATGAAAGCGCCGCGACACGTCATGACAGGGTTGCCGTTGTTTGGGTTGCCGTTGTTTGTCGGCACTGGCGTCGGCAGTCCGGCGCCGAAAGCCGAATTCGATCATGCCGAAACGAGACGGATCCGCCCAGGCGATGTCCCGGCTGCGGCAAGGCATTGTCGATAGA
>JAITJU010000093.1 GCA_031278735.1 Zoogloeaceae bacterium | reverse complement strand
TTCCCGTGCAGGCGAAGCCTCCGGCAGTGTGCGATTGCCCTGGAGGGCGTACGTCGGCTGCCGCTCGCAAGGGCTAAAATACACAACCCGGACAAAGGAGCGAACATGATTTTTTTGGCGTTGAGACGGACAGGGCATGTCCCGGCATCACCGTTGACTGGCGATGCGCCGCGATAGCGCCGCTTCCGCTTCCGGCGTGGACGAGCGGCGTTCGGAGCAGTCGCCTTGGCTGACGCTGGCCAGCTTTTTTCCCTATCTCTGGGCGTGGCGCGGGCGGGTCGTCGCGGCGCTTTCCTGCCTGATCGGCGCGAAACTGGCGACGGTAGGCGTGCCGCTGGTATTCAAGGGCATCATCGACGATTTGACGCCAACGGGACAATTATTGCTGTTGCCGCTTGCCCTGTTGCTGCTGTATGGCTTGCTGCGTTTCGCCGCAGCGCTGTTTACCGAATTGCGGGAAATCCTGTTTGCCCGCGTCACCCAACAATCCATCCGCCGTCTGGCGCTGGAAGTCTTTCGTCATCTGCACGCCCTGTCGCTGCGCTTTCACCTGGAGCGGCAGACCGGCGGCATTTCCCGCGACATCGAGCGCGGCGCCCGTTCCATTGGCGTCCTCATCAATTACACCCTGTATTCCATCCTGCCGACGCTGGTGGAAATCGGACTGGTGCTGGCGATTCTGATTTCCCGCTACGACATGATTTTCGCGCTGATCACGTTTGCCTCGCTGGGCGTATATATCGTCTTCACGCTTACGGTAAGCAACTGGCGCATCCTGATTCGCCGTCGGGTGAATGAAACGGATTCCGCCGCCAATGCGCACGCCATCGACAGCCTGATGAACTACGAGACGGTCAAGTATTTCAACAACGAGGATTATGAAGCCCGCCGCTACGATTGGCATTTGCAGCAATGGGCGGAGGCTGCCGCCAAAAGCCAGATTTCGCTGTCCCTTCTCAATCTGGGGCAGCAGGCGATTATCGTCGTCGGCGTCACCCTGATCATGTGGCAGGCTGCAAAAGGCGTGACGGAAGACGTGATGAGCGTGGGCGATCTGGTATTGGTCAACGCTTTCCTGATGCAGCTTTATATGCCGCTCAATTTTCTGGGCGTGGTGTACCGGGAAATACGCCAGGCGCTGACCGACATCGAGCGCATGTTTGCGCTGCTGCACGCGGGCAAGGAAATCGAGGACGCGCCCGACGCGACGCCATTGGAGCGCGCGCCCCAGACAATCCATTTCGACGCCGTGCATTTTTCCTATGACGCCAGGCGTCCCATTCTCCAGGGCGTGGAATTCAGCATTCCCGCGGGGCGCACGGTCGCCGTGGTTGGCGCTTCCGGAGCCGGAAAATCCACGCTGGCGCGCTTGCTGTTCCGTTTTTACGACGTGACGGCGGGCAGCATCCGTTTCAATGGCCGGGATATTCGCGGCTTTACCCAATCCAGTCTCAGGAACTCCATTGGCATCGTGCCGCAAGATACGGTGCTGTTCAACGACACCCTGTTTTACAACATCCAGTACGGCAATCCTGAAGCCAACCGCGAAAATGTGCTGGCCGCCGCCCGCGCCGCCCAACTGGACGCCTTCGTCGCGCGATTGCCCGAAGGCTACGAAACCCGCGTGGGCGAACGCGGCCTCAAACTTTCCGGCGGCGAAAAACAACGGGTCGCCATCGCAAGGGCGCTCATCAAGAATCCATCCCTGCTGATTTTCGATGAAGCCACCTCCGCGATGGATTCGCGCACGGAACAGGCAATTCAGTCGCAACTGGAAGCCGCCGCCCGGGGACGCACCACCCTCGTCATCGCGCATCGTCTTTCCACCATCATGAATGCCGATGAAATCCTGGTCATGGAAAAAGGCCGCATCGCGGAACGCGGTCGGCATGAAGCGTTGCTGGCGAAAAACGGCGCTTACGCGCGGATGTGGGCATTGCAAAAGACAAAATAGATGATGAACGTTCGGACGGACAATGCCGTCCGGTTGCACGGATTAGTCTTTTGGCATAAGCAGACGCTTGCCGGAATCCTTTATTGACGCGGTTTTCGTGTTGCGGTGCAGCATAAAAAGACGGGTTTTATCGTTGTCTTTGCGCGCGCAATCAAGTACATTTTAGCCAGACCAGAATAAGTCAGGCGACTGACGCGCGACAACAGGGCAGCAACGTGAAAAACACTCATACAAACGCCACGTGTCGGGGAGAGCATCCGCTTTCCTGTCCGTCATTTTTTGCCTTTCCTCATATGGTATCCGCGCCGCGGCTGGAAACTGCCGTACTGGCCATTGGCCTGGCAGGCTTCGCGCTGGCGGCGAACGGGGTTAGAAGCGGGCGGCGTCCGCATGTCTGGCGCGCCCGCTCTGGTGTTGGCGTTTTGCCGATTGGCAGGTTTTGAATGGTGTAAGCAATCAACTGGAGGAGCATGATGAAAGTACTGGTTCCCGTGAAACGGGTTGTCGATTCCAACGTCAAGGTGCGCGCCAGGGCGGACGAGACAGGGGTGGATTTGGCGAACGTCAAGATGGCGATGAATCCTTTTGACGAAATCGCCGTCGAAGAGGCGGTGCGCCTAAAGGAAAAGGGCATTGCGACGGAAGTGGTGGTCGCAAGCTGCGGCCCCGCCGTCTGTCAGGAAACCCTGCGCACGGCGCTGGCCGTGGGCGCTGATCGGGCGATTCTGGTCGATGCGGGCGATGCCGAATTGCAGCCGCTGGCCGTGGCCAAGCTCCTGAAGGCGCTGGTCGCCAAAGAAGCGCCGCAACTGGTGATTGTCGGCAAGCAGGCAATTGATGACGACGCCAATCAGGTCGGGCAGATGCTCGCCGCGTTGCAGGGCTGGCCGCAGGCCGCGTTTGCTTCCAAAGTGGACGTGGCGGACGGCAAGGCCAAGGTGACGCGCGAAATCGACGGCGGTCTGGAAACCCTGGAAGTATCGCTGCCTGCCGTGATTACGGCGGATCTGCGCCTGAACGAGCCGCGCTACGCCAAGCTGCCCGATGTCATGAAGGCGAAGAAGAAGCCGCTGGATGTCGCAACGCCCGCCGAACTCGGCGTGGATGTCGCGCCCCGCCTGAAGACGCTGAAAGTCAGCGAGCCGCCCAAGCGGAAAGGCGGCGTCAAGGTGGCCGATGTGGCTGATTTGGTCAACAAACTCAAAAACGAAGCGAAGGTGATCTGAAATGACTATTCTTGTTATTGCTGAACATGACCACGCTACCCTGAAGGCGGCAACCCGCAATACGCTGGCCGCCGCCGCCAGGCTGGGCGGCGACGTGCATCTGCTCGTCGCGGGCAGCAATGCCGCCGCGGTCGCGGCGCAAGGGGCGGCGGCGGGCGTCGCCAAGGTGCTGCTGGCCGACGCGCCCCAATATGCCGAACAGTCCGCCGAAAATCTGGCGGCGCTGGTTGTCTCCCTTGCGGGCGGTTATTCGCACATTCTG
>JAITJU010000282.1 GCA_031278735.1 Zoogloeaceae bacterium | reverse complement strand
CCCCAACCGGCGCTAAATTTATATATAGGACACATTGGAAACAACATGGATGAGGATTTGAAGCGTTTTGAGGATTTCGCTTGTGAAATTAGGCGTTTATACTGTGTTTTACGTTTGCGTCGTAAGACTAGGTTTTTTCCTGTCGGCGGGTCTCGTCGTTCTTTGTATAGGCAAATTGAGCAAGAAAAAGCCCGATTGATCGGGCTTGGGTACTCGGTCGACCTTGTTCGTCGTTATTGTTATGTGCTTGCGAATCCTCGGCTTGATAATCCGTATCTGATTGCTCGCATGAGTCGCTTTATTTCGTCTTTTGCGGCGTGGTATGCCGATGTCAAGTAGCGTCTTGTTCTGCTTCCTGTAGTTCGCATAATTTGTATTATGTAAAATTTTATATCTGGTTTTACTCGTGTTGATTTTCGAGTATTTCGCCCCAACATTCCCCCGCTTGCCAAGGCGACAAAACGCCAAAAAAATGACATTTGCGGACAAATTCGCCATATGTTAAAAAATTATGAATAAGGACAGTCTTATGAGAAAACAGTCTATAAAAAAACAAAAAATCTTCCCGGATTCCGACCGCTCGGACACAAAAACCGAAGGAAACGAACTCGAAAACCTGCTTTTGCATTCGCCGATGACGCGCGCGGAAGCCTGCCATTTTTTTGGCGTTTCCGCCCGCACTCTGTCCGCATGGATGCAAGGCCGCGCCCGAATGCCGCTTGCCGCCCTGCGCCTTGCCCGCGCCCGCCTTGGCGGCAATCTATCGGAAGCCTTTGGAAAGCCATTCGATGAAGTGCGCATCACGCCGACCGGCCTGCACCTTCCCGGAATGAAGTATCCGCTCACCATCGCCGAACTGCGCGCCGCATGGCTATACATCCGGGAAGCCGCCGACGCCCGCGCCCAGCTTGCCTTGCTGCGCATCGAACATCGGCAACTCAAGGCCGCCGCCGATTACTACCGCGACATATTGAAGCGAGAAGCCACGCCGGATAATTTCCTGTTACACTTCATTCAGGAGGACGCGCATCATGGAACTGGAAATATATGAAGCATTCCAAGCAGCAGGAATACCCAACGACAAGGCAAAGAGCGCCGTTGAAGCCATCAACAAGGCAATCGACGCCCGTTATTCCATCCACGCAAGAGAACTTGCCACCAGGGGCGATGTTGAAAAAATGCGCGCCGATATGGCGGAAATGGAAGCAAGAATAATTAAATGGAATGTCGGTTCCATGTTCGCCGCCATCGGCATTTTTGCCACGCTCATCAAGATTATGGGGTAACCATCGCGCCCGCCGCGCCTTCCCCCGCGCCGACCGCCAAAACTGAATAGGCAAAAAAATGTCACGGCTTTAACCCCGTGACATTTTTTTGCGAATCAACTCCGTTTCTTGAATCTTCCGTTCTTGCCCCTTGGTGGAAGACGCTTTCTGCTTCTCTTCCTTGCCATGACTTATCTCCTCATGAAATTTTGAACCACGCCCGCACGTCTTCGGGCAACGAACGCACAACAAGCGCCGCTATCGCCGCGCCAGCGGCAACAATCAACGCCTCTCGCACTATTTCCGGAAATGTCGGAACCCACTTATTCATGGCGCGCCACCAGCATCCCGTCTATGCGCTCATGCGCCCGCTTCACGCTCTCATGCAAATGTCTTAAATCAGCACGAATCGCGCCGTATGACGCAGCAACCGCAAGAATCGATAGAAGCCCCTGCATTACCCAGTCCGGCATTATTTCCCGTCCTCTTTCTTCGCCTTTTCCGACAGCACCACGGCCAGCACCGCCGCCGCGCCCGCAACAATCTGTCCTATTCCATCCATGATGCCCGCTGGCACCGAAAATATCGCGCCCAGAACAGACAGCCCCGCCCATGTGCTCGGTTCCTTGATTTTGTTCAACAAATTTTCAAACATTTTGCATTTCTCCTAGTAGTAGTCCTCTGGACTGTGAAAAAGGTCAGACAGCCACGTTCCCAATGTCGCGTTACCGTCCCCAGACCACGCCTGCACAGCAGGATTTATAACGCCCTCATGAATCCAGCCGCCAAAGCCAAGAAAAGCGTCTCCCGCCGTTTCCGCCGCGCCGGACGCCGCGCCGGAAAAGAAGTCAACGAATGCCGACCCTATCTCTCCGCCGACATAGCCGGACACCGAACGATTCCCCTTTTTGACATAAACATAGGCGGCAAGCCCTGCAACCGCGCCCAGACCGGCAATCGCTATATGCTTTTTCGTGATTACCATAGCGCCGCACCGTCCCCGGCCTGATAAATCAGGTTTCCATGCCCGTCGTAATAGGTTCCGTCTCGTGTCACGAACAACTCGTTACCCGCGCCGTCCGCAAAGTAACGGGTATTTGGATCGTCAGAGAGCAATTCAGTCCACCACCCCATGCTTTCCAGCTTCAATGCCGGGAAACTCCATCCGCTCGCCTTGGCGACAAAGTAGACGGCAAGCCCGGCCGCGCCCAAAAGCAGCAAATCAACCAGTTTCATTTTTTTATCGTCCCCCCGTTTTCAAGATAAACGCTCACCGCGCGCGTCATGGTAATCGTCGGCTGTCCATAAGGAGAACCGGGCAGGCTTGCCCATTCCCAAGCGCACTTTGTCAGCGCGCTTTCAAATTCGCCGTTCAACAAGTCCGAAAGGGCATTGCGCGCCGCAATCCTTCCCAGCGCGCCCAAGTCCTGACTTCCGGGCGAAAAATCGGGCAATCCCATTATGCGGCGCGTCTCGTCCCACGTTCTGACGAGGAACTGATACGCGCCCGCCGCCGTACTGGTATATCCGCCCTTCGTCACCTTGATTCTCGGATGGTCCGCATAGCTTGTGAAAAGCTGACCGCCGAAGATTCGCCGGTATCCATCGGTATCCGCCGTCCCCTCCCCCGTCCTGATGACGCGCAAAAACGCCTTGACGTTCGCATTATTCAACAAGGCCGGATTCATCCCGCGCATGGCGCTTGTGTTCAAAACTGCCCCCTCCACGTAATCAACAGCCCGCGCCGCAGCTTCTCCAACCGTAGAGATCCAATCAGGCACTTCAAGCGCCGTAAAATTTTCGCCATTTTGTGATCCGGTTTTTCGATAGGTAATATAGGCCGCGCCCAACAAAATCAGACAGGCAAGCGCCCTTATCATTTGTTCACCTTGATGGAAACGCCGCCGCCAGAACCCCCGCCAGCGTTTATGCTCGCGGTAATATTCGTCAGTGTTTGCCGCAGCGTCTGCGCATCGCTTTCCAGCGCAGAAAGTCGCTCATTGCCGCCGCCTAGCGCCGCTTCTCGCATGGCGCGGATGCTTTTCCGGTCTATTTCCGCAAGCTGGCGCAAGGCTTCCGCTTCTCTTGTCGCCACTATCCGCGCCGCCTCCCCCGGATTCGCCGCGAAATATTCCGCCTCTTCTACATTGCTTGCCGTTTGCCCGGCCTGCATCGGCGCATAGGAAAAACGCGCGGTATCCTGCCATTCGATGACGTTTCCATCCTTGTCTTTGACTTTCCAGTATGTCATAGCCTCACCATTCAATGATTACGATGCCGGATTTTCCGGCGCCGCCATTGCCGCCGCCGCCTCCAATTCCCGCCGTATATACACCAGTCGCTCCGCCACCGCCGCCCGCGCCGTAGTTTTGCGCATTTCCTCCTGACGGCGCGCTAACGTTAACGTTCCCGCCGCTTCCGCCTTCGCCCATGAATGACGCTGCTCCTTTTCCTCCTATGCCCTCTGATAAGCGTGTCGGTATTGTTTTGTCTTCAATTATTGCTTTTGTTCCCGCGCTTCCTCCGTTTGCCGTGCCGCCTGTTGCTGAAATTCCCGCAAAGCTCGACGTTCCGCCCGCGCCGCCGTTATTGCTTGTATTTGTTCCGCCTGCACCTATGCTGCCGCCAGCACCAACTATCACGTTATGCTCTGCCTGCGCGACATCTATTTTTCTTGCATAGACAAGCGCGCCCGCGCCGCCGCCGCTTCCGGCCAAACTATTGCCGCCGCTCGACCCGCCCGCGCCGCCGCCGATCATGGTTACGAAAACATGATTAATCCCCGCTGGCGGTTTGAATATTCCGTTCGCCGTGAATACCTGCCGCCCGGAAAGCGACTTGTCGTCAGCGAATCTGGCGCGTATCCAGTCCGCCGCAAAAGGCCGTGTACCGTTGTAATCCAGCGCCGGATTTTCCGAAAGCGTCACGGCGGGAATGTTTGAAACGCCCATGCCTTACCCCTCCAGCACCAGCACTCGCGCGCCGTCCGCATCCGCAAGCGCCCGCACTTCATTCACCGGACAGAACGCTTCCGCCGAAAAGGACGCGCCGGGAAAGAGCTTGACGCCGCCGCCCGGCACCACCACGCCGGAAAATGACAAATAAATTACCTGCGCTTCCGAAAGATTCTGCACCAGTAAATATTTTCGTAAGCTGTTTATCGGCAACAACTGCGCGTCTTCGCTGGCGTCAACGTCCGCGATGAATTGATTTATGACGCCGCTATTATTCACCACGGACACATTGCCGACAGGAGGTTGGTCATACGTCACCTTGTTTCCAAACCGGATCACAAAATGCACGTTTTGCGTTATCGCGCTTTCAATCTGGACGCTATCGAACGACCGCCCGCCGTCGAACGCTTCCGAATAGCCGCCGCTCACGCTTTCAGAGCGCGCAACTTCCGTACCCATAAAAAAGAAGCGGATATTGACATCGCCGCCCGAATTCATCAGTCGGAAAAAATCCCCTTTTTCGTGGAACTCCACCATTTGACCAGCGGATATTTTTGTTTTAATCATCATGATTATTTCTTCCTCATGAGATACACGGCGGAAACGCCCGCGACCGCGCAGATAACCAGCGTTTTTTGGTCTATTCTGCCCTCTTCGTCATTCTTCGCAGTGTTCACCGCCTCGACCGCGCCCAAGGCCGCCGACGATGTTTTGTCGATTAACTCTCCGCCCGATTGAAAAAGATTCCCGGCAAGCTCTAGCAGCCTGTTGAATCCTTCGCCGTTGATTGCATCATTCTGCGAAACAGTTTCCAGCGCCTTGTTTACGATGCCTTCGTCTAGTGAGTTTATCGTAATCGTCGAACTGTCCGAAGACACGCCGATTCCGTTATCCACGACCTGACGCCGGTCTATATTCTGTGTGCTTGTCGAACTCTTTGAGGATGAACTACCCATTTTGAATTATCCTTTTTCGCATTACGATTGCTTCCGCCGTGTAGCCTTGCCGCGCAAGTTTCCTTGCCATGCCCGGCCTGCAAGCATGAATCCGAATGGAAGCGCATCCCTTGAATTGCTTTTCCGCCAGCGGCACAACCAATGCCGTCAAGTCGATTCCCGGCTTCGCGCCAGCCCCTGCGACAAAAACGCCTTCATCTGGCGGATCAACGCGCAGCAGGTAGAACCCGATCAGACCATCAGCGCCGGACACGCGAAACAAGACCGCCCCGGCGTCTTCAATCTGACCGCGCAAGACTTCCACGGGTTCCGTAGGCATGGCCTCTTGCAGGATGCGCGCCGCTTCCTCGCACCACTGCACAGGCTCCACGGTTATTTGCTTACCTTTATCCATCCTATGACCACCATAGAACAGACCAAGGCAATAATCGACACCGGCACCCACGCCGGTAGAACAGAATCGCTTGCTGGTTCCGAACTTGCCCGGCTTCCGCCCGTCGCCACCGTCCAACCCGTGCCGAATTCCTGTTCCGTGTATTGCGACACCGGCGCGGACGGAGCCGTCTGCGCCGCCGCCGACGCCACCGAACCAACCGCCGCGATGATTGCAGGCCATACCATGATTTATGCCTTCGCCACGGCAAAGACCAGCAAGACCGCGCCAGCGGCAAGCAGCAGCATCATCGTTGTATTGCTCGACGTTCCGTACTGGTACGCCAATTGCTGCCCCTCGATATAGGCCTGACCTTGCTGCGATTGCTGCATCAGCGTTTTTTGCGCCCACGTGTTCGCATAGACGTTTGCC
>JAITJU010000016.1 GCA_031278735.1 Zoogloeaceae bacterium | reverse complement strand
CCCGCGCGACCAAAGGGCATCGTCAATGCCTACGATGATTTGTATTACAGCGAAAACGTGCCGCCGCCGCCGGAACTCGAGAATCCGGGCGAGCCGGAAGAAGGATTTTCCCTGTCGGCGCCGGTCGCGCCGCCGCCCGGCAGCATCGCGCCATTCCCGCCCGCCCCCGGCAATCAACGCTAGGGGAACGGCAATCCAGGCGCCGCACGGCATTGCTTCCCGCCGCGCCCGCGGCTCGCGGCCGCTTTTGACGATGACTTGATCCGCATCCCCCGGAGATGGACATCGCCCGCCCAATCTGATACCGTGGGCGCCACTTCCGAGGAGCGTTGCGAGATTGGCCGCCGTGCCGTCCCAGGCTCGGATCGTGACGAATAACGATAACGACGCTCGCCTTCATGTCCCCGCCGGAAAAGGAGGACAAAGGCGGGCGGGCGGTTCCGGCGTTGCCGGGAACGCTCATGCGCGCCTTCCTTCGTTTCCGGCTTCATCGAAAGGAAAGGAACCTGTCATGAACAGCATACGCGCCGCCGAAGTCCAACGGGATTTCGTCATTGCCGACCCCTCGCTCGCCGGATGGGGGCGAAAGGAAATCGCCATCGCCGAGACCGAAATGCCGGGGCTGATGGCGATCCGCGAGGAATTTTCCAAAAGTCGGCCCCTGAAGGGCGCGCGCATCACCGGCTCCCTGCACATGACCATCCAGACGGCGGTCTTGATCGAAACGCTCGCCGCCCTGGGCGCAGCGGTGCGCTGGGCTTCCTGCAACATCTTCTCCACTCAGGATCACGCCGCCGCCGCCATCGCCGCGCGGGGGATTCCCGTGTTCGCAGTCAAGGGCGAGCGCCTGGAAGAATACTGGTCCTACACCCATCGCATCTTCGAATGGCCGGACAATGGCGCGGGCGAAAAGCGCTACAGCAACATGATCCTGGACGACGGCGGCGACGCCACCCTGCTCTTGCACTTGGGCGCGAAAGCGGAACAGGACATTTCCGTCCTCGACCATCCGGGCAGCGAGGAGGAAACCGTGCTCTTTGCCGCGATCCGGGAAAAGTTGAAGGCCGACCCCACCTGGTATTCCGCCCGCATTGCGCATGTAAAAGGCGTCACCGAGGAGACGACCACCGGTGTGCATCGTCTCTACCAGATGCACGCGCGGGGCGAACTCAGATTCCCCGCCATCAACGTGAATGATTCGGTGACGAAATCCAAGTTCGACAACCTCTACGGCTGCCGCGAGTCGCTGGTCGACGGCATCAAGCGCGCCACCGACGTAATGATTGCAGGCAAGATTGCCGTCGTGCTGGGCTATGGCGACGTCGGCAAGGGCTGCGCCCAATCCCTGAAGGGCCTGGGCGCGACGGTGTGGATTACCGAGATTGACCCCATCTGCGCCCTGCAAGCCGCGATGGAAGGCTACCGCGTGGTCGACATGAACGAGGCCGCCGCGCTGGGCGACATCTTCGTCACCACCACGGGAAACGTGCGGGTCATCACCCATGAACACATGAAGGCGATGAAGATGAACAGCATCGTCTGCAACATCGGCCATTTCGATTCCGAGATCGACGTCGCCAGCCTGCGCCAGTACAAGTGGGAAAACGTGAAGCCGCAGGTCGATCACGTCATTTTCCCGGACGGCAAGCGCATCATCCTCCTGGCCGAGGGTCGGCTCGTGAACCTGGGCTGCGCGACGGGGCATCCGAGTTTTGTGATGAGCAACTCCTTCGCCAACCAGACGCTGGCGCAGATCGAGCTTTTCACCAAGGCGCCCGCGCAATATCCGGTGGGCGTGTATGTGCTTCCCAAGAAACTGGATGAAATGGTGGCGCGCCTGCATCTGAAAAAGATCGGCGCGCGTCTGACCAAACTGACCCCGGAGCAGGCGGCCTATATCGGCGTTCCGGTCGATGGGCCGTACAAGGCCGAGCATTACCGCTACTGAGCGGTTCGGAGCGCCGTCCGCAAGGGCGCCGCGGGAACGCGGGGGCGAAAAGATTTTCGTCCCCGCGAAGAACGGCGCCGCCGCCAACCTTCGCCCGCGAGGCGCAGGCCTGTCCTCTGCCCCCGATCTGGATCGAATTATGCTTGTAGCGGCGGGAGATTTTGCGCATGGAGTGTTGGTCATGAAGTTTTCCCGTCACATCATTTATGCTCTGTTGGCGTTAACGCTGGGCGGTTGCGCTTCGACGCCGCCGACCGCCGTGCATCAGCCGATGACGGCGCGTCCGGAATACCGGCAAATGCCGCAGGCGGCAGGCGGCAGTATTTTCCAGGACGCTTCCGTGCGCCCCCTGTTCGAGGACAGGCGCGCGCGTTATGTCGGAGACGTCCTCACGGTGGTCATCACCGAAAACAACGCGGCTTCCGCCGAATCCGCGAGCGCCGCCAATCGCTCCGGCGCGGTCAAGGCGAGCGTTGGCGCGCTGAGTGTGTATCCCCTGAACAATATCAAGCAGTTCAACAAGCTGGCGGACATGAACATCGACGCCAACAGTTCCAATACCTTCAGCGGCAGCGGCGACGTGGAAAACACCAACACCTTCAAGGGCACGATTACGGTAACGGTGATCGAGGCCTATCCGAACGGCAATCTGCTGGTTTCCGGCGAAAAGCAGGTTTCCATCGGGCATCAGCAGGAATTCATCCGATTTTCCGGCGTGGTCAATCCGCGCGACGTGAAAAGCGAGACCAACAGCGTGGAGTCTTCGCGCGTTGCCGACGCGCGGATCGAGTACAAGGCTTCCGGCTACATCAGCGAGGCGCAGGTCATGGGATGGCTGGCGCGCTTCTTTCTTTCCGTCCTGCCCTTTTGAATGGAGTTTCGCATCATGTCCAAGCACGCGGCAAGAAGCATTCTGGCGAACGTCCTGCTGGCGCTTTCGCTTTGCGCGCCAACCGTCCATGCCGAGCGCCTGAAGGATCTGGCGAACATTCAGGGTGTGCGCAGCAACCAGCTGGCCGGTTACGGGCTGGTGGTGGGGCTGGACAACAGCGGCGACCAGACGACGCAAACGCCCTTTACCTCGCAGTCGGTGTTGAACATGCTGGCGCAGATGGGCGTGAACATGCCGATGGATCAAATCCGCAGCATACAGTTGAAGAATGTCGCCGCCGTGATGGTAACGGCCAATCATCCGCCCTTTGCGCGGCCAGGACAGACGATAGACGTCACGGTGTCCTCCATCGGCAACGCCAAGAGCCTGCGCGGCGGCACCTTGTTGATGACGCCGCTGAAAGGCGCGGACGGGCAGATTTACGCGATGGCGCAGGGCAATGTCGTGGTCGGCGGCGCGGGCGCGGCGGCGCCGGGAGCGAATATCCAGGTGAATCATCTTTCCGCGGGACGCATTCCCGCGGGCGCGACGGTGGAGCGCGCGGTGCAGACGCCCCTGGGTCAGGGGCCATATGTCACCTACGAACTGGCGCGCATGGATTTCGATCTGGCGCGGCGGGCGGTGGAAGCCATCAATCGGGAAATGGGCGCGGGCGTGGCGCAGGCGGTGGACGGACGCCAGTTTCGCGTCATCGCGCCGGAGAACCCGGACGCGCGCGTGGCCTTCATGGGACGGCTGGAAAATATCGAACTCGCACCCGCGCCCGCGCAGGCCAAAGTGGTGATGAATCCGCGCACCGGCTCGGTGGTGATGA
>JAITJU010000207.1 GCA_031278735.1 Zoogloeaceae bacterium | reverse complement strand
CGCGTTCCGTATGATTATAAACTGGCGCGATGAACAGATCAGGGTGCTGAGCATAGCATGACGCGAAGGCATCGATGGGAGATCGATGACCGATGGCCTGTTGCGGGATGAAGTGGTTGTACGTCAGGAGAGAATCGTTCAGGGTTTGTTCCCGTTCGGCGGCGCTGGCAAAGCGGGTTTGCCGGCAAAGTTCGCTGATGCGTCCGTTGAAGCGGTCGGTGAATTCATTGCCGTTGTCCGTCCGGATCGCGCGGATGCGGATCGGGCAGGCGGCTTGCAGGCGTTCGAGAAAATCCAGTCTGCTCGCTTCGCTCTGGTTGTCGTGGATGCGCGGGAAGCCCCAGCGGCTGGCGCGTTCGATGGCGACGAAGAGGGAACGCCGGGAGGTTTCGTCGGGCATTCGGGGCGGGTTGATGTCGATGTGGACTTCCGCGGCGCCGTATCGACTTCCTCCTTTCAGACTGTGAAGCGTGTGACTCAGGGCTGGGGCTACTGATGTTGATGGGGCTAAACAACGAATCTGCCCTCAGCCCCTCCGTTTTCTGATCCGGGCTTGCTTTTCTTCCGTTTTTGTGGAAAATACCGCCTTTTCGCCGTCGGGCAAGTTTCTGATAGGGTCTGCGCTTTCAGCAAAGGGTTTCAGGGCTTGGGTTTTCGGCTTGTCGCGCCCATTCCGGGCTTGAGTGTGCTTCGCCGCAAGGGCGAGCTTGGGAGTTTTGTGTAATGTCTGAAATTGAATTGATTGAATCCGGGGAAACGGTCGCCAAGACCGTTGAGGTTGCCAAGACCACCGATGCCGTTGAGACCGCCGAGGTCGCCGAGACCGCCAAGGTTGTCAAGGCTGCCAGGACCGCCAAATCTGCCAGGGCCGCCAAGGCCGTCGAGATTGTCGAAGCCGCCGAGACCGCTGAAGCCGTTGATACCATTGATACCGTCGAATCCGCGCCGGTTTCTTTTGTCGATCTGGGTTTGTCCGCGCCCATTTTGCGGGCGCTGGCCGATGTGGGCTATGAAACGCCGTCCTCGATTCAGGCCGGGTGCATTCCCATCCTGCTGGCGGGCAAGGATCTGCTGGGCATGGCGCAGACCGGCACCGGCAAGACCGCCGCCTTTGCGCTGCCCATCCTGAACAATCTGGATGTGGGCAACGCCGCGCCGCAGGCGCTGGTACTGACGCCGACCCGTGAACTGGCGATTCAGGTGGCGGAGGCCTTTGCCCGTTACGCCCGCCATCTGCCGGGATTCCATGTGTTGCCCATTTACGGCGGGCAGAGCTATGGCATCCAGTTGAAGCAATTGGCGCGCGGCGCGCACGTTATCGTCGGCACGCCGGGGCGCATCATGGATCACCTGGAGCGCGAAAGCCTGTCGCTGGCGGGGTTGAAAACGCTGGTGCTGGACGAGGGCGACGAAATGCTGCGCATGGGGTTCATCGACGATGTGGAATGGATTCTCGAACACACGCCCGCCGAACGCCAGACGGCGCTCTTTTCCGCCACCATGCCGGACGCCATTCGTCGCGTGGCGCAGAATTACCTGCTGGCGCCGGAAGAAGTCAGCATCCGCACCGCCACCCAGACCGTCGCCGCCATTCGCCAGTGCTACTGGCAGGTTTCCGGCCTGCACAAACTTGACGCGCTGACGCGCATTCTCGAAGTGGAAAGCGAATTCGACGCCGCCATCATTTTCGTCCGCACCAAGCTGCTGACCGAGGAATTGGCCGACAAGCTGGAAGCGCGCGGCCATTCCGTCGCCGCCCTGAACGGCGACATGAACCAGCAGGCGCGCGAGCGCGTCATCGAGCAACTCAAATCCGGCAGCCTGGACATCCTCGTCGCCACCGACGTGGCCGCCCGCGGCATAGACGTGCCGCGCGTCAGCCACGTCATCAACTACGACATTCCCTACGACGCCGAGGCATACGTGCATCGCATTGGCCGTACCGGGCGCGCCGGACGCGCAGGCACGGCCATTCTGTTCGTCGCGCCGCGCGAAATGCGGATGCTGCGCACGATAGAACGGGTAACGCGCCAGCCGATCGAGCATCTGGCGCTGCCGACGCAGCAAGCCGTGACGGATCGGCGTGTATCCCTGTTCAAGGCGCGCGTCGCGCAGGCGCTGACCGCGGAAGACCTGGATTTCTTTGAAAACCTGGTTTCCGAACTGGGCGCGGAACAGGAAGTCGCGCCGGAGCGCATCGCCGCAGCGCTGGCCTTTCTGGCGCAAAAAGAGCGTCCCTTGCGCCTGGAGGAAAAATCACACGCCAAGAAAGAATACGCCGATCGCCCCCCAAGACCGCCGCGCCCCGATCGCTTCGAGCGTTTTGATCGCCCGCCGCGCCGCGATCGCCCCGACCGCCTCGACCGCGACGCGGCGCAGACGGAAGTCAGCGAGGATGATCGCGGCAACGCCGTGGTGATGGCGCGCTACCGCGTCGAAGTCGGGCGCGCGCACGGCGTTTCGCCCAAGGATATCGTCGGCGCGATTGCCAACGAAGGCAATCTGCCCAGTCGCCTGATCGGACGCATTGACCTCTACGAGGAATACAGCACCGTGGATCTGCCCAACGATCTCTCGCGGGAGACCATGCAGATTCTGCGTTCCGCCTGGGTGCGGCGGCGCCAGCTCAATCTCGCCCCGGATAACGGCGCGCCCGCCGCGCCCAGACGATCCGCCGCTGCCAGCCCGCCGCGCCCGCGAAAACCCTATGGCGGCGAGCGTCCCGGCGCCGCGCGCCATGACGATTTTCACGGCAACGAAAAACCCTGGCGCGAACGCGCTGGCGGAAGATTCAGCCGCACCGGCAAGCGATAGCGCGACAGGGAGGGGGATTGCCCGCGCGGGTTTTCGTCCTTCCCCGGACAAACCCAAAAAAACGCAAGCCGCAAGCCTTGCGTTTTTTTTCGCGGAAAGGGAAGCCTTCGCGCTACGGATCGCGGCCACCCCGATGCAGTATCCCCGTGACGCGGTCGTAATGTCCCTGATCGTCCAGCACGGTGATGTCGTAGCGGCCAGGCTGTTCCAGGCGATAGACGAAACTGGCGCGCGCCGGATGGCGCCCCATGTTCTTGCCGTTGACCAGCCAGATGACTTCCCCGTCGGTCTTGCCGCGAACTTCCAGGCGCAGCGTGGGGATGCCGCCAGTGCTGGAACGGCGCAGTTCCATGCCGTTGCTGGCGCCGACGATTTTCAGCCCGGCCTCCGGCGTGGCGTACCCAGCGCAGGCGGGCAGCCACGGCGGCGGCACGGCGCGGCGACGCGCGTCCGGCGTGAGCCAGGGTTCCAGCACGGCAGGCCAGCGGGCGATTTCGCGCGTTTGCAGTTGCCCCGTGAAGCAGTCGGCAAGAGCGCGGCGCTGGCTGACGGCATCGACCTGAAAGCGGCTGCGGGACTCGCCGCCGCGCAGGCGGTCGGGGAAAGTGGGCGGCGCGGCGTCGTTCAAGAGCCAGGCCAGGCGCGCCTGATGGCAATGTTCCGGCGCGGTGCGCGTCTGCCGCAATCCCAGCGGCCAGCAGATGCGTTCCTGCCGCGCTTCCGGCGGCGGCTGGCGCGCGCTGGCGCGGGCATCCAGCGCGTTGAAAATATCCACCAGCAAGGGCGCGGCCACGTTGGCGCCGAAAAAGCCGGGGTTGGGCGTGCCGTCTGGCCGTCCGACCCAAACGCCGACGGTATGGCGGTCGGAAACGCCGATCGCCCAGGCGTCTCGAAAACCAAAGCTGGTGCCGGTCTTCCAGGCAATGCCGCGCCGCTGCCCCGCGCCGCTTTCCAGCGCCCGCCCCACGGGGCCGCCGGACTCCAGAATGTCGCGGATGATGAAGGCGGCGCCGGGAGACAGCATCCGCTGTTCCAGAATCGGCGCGTCCGGCGTCAGCCGAGGCTTGCCGGACAGTCCCCGGCGCGCCAGCGCGCTGTAGGCGCCCACCAGTTGCTCCAAACTGACGCCCGCGCCGCCCAAGATGACGGAAAGATTGGGTTCGCCGCCGCGCGGAAAATCCAGCTTCAGGCCGCCCCGGCGCAGAAGGGCGACGAAATGGGCGGGGGAAAGGCGTTCCAGCACTTCCACGGCGGGCACGTTGAGGGATTTGACCAGAGCCTCGGAAACGCTCACCGGGCCGCGAAAGGATTGCTGAAAATTGCCCGGCTGATAACCGGAAAAGGATTGCGGCACGTCCGCGAGCAGGGATTCGGAATGAATCAGCCCGGCGTCCAGCGCCAGCCCGTACAGGAAAGGCTTCAGCGTCGATCCGGGCGAGCGGGAGGCGCGCGCCATGTCCACATGCGCGAAGCGCCGATTATCGCCAAAATCCGCCGAACCCGCGTAGGCGCGGACTTCCAGCGTCTCGTTTTCCATCACCAGCGCCGCCATGGAAACCCGCGGCGGCAGGAGATTGACGCGGTCGGCAAGCAGGAATTCCACCGTCTGCTGAATGTGCGCGTCTATCGTCGAGTCGATGCGGGCGCGCCCGGCGGCCTCCCTTCTCAGGCGCTCGGCCAGGAGGGGCGCGAGCAGCGGTTCCTTCAGGGTCTGGGCGTAGGGCGGCTCGGAAAGGGCGTCGCGCATTTCTTCCGCCGTCCAGACGCCGCCCATGCGCGCGATCACCTTGTCGCGCGCCCGCCGCGCCCGTTCTGGATGGCGGTCGGGACGATACAGGGAAGGCGCTTGCGGCAACGCCGCCAGCAGCGCCGCCTCGGCATGGCTCAAACGGCGGGCGGGCTTGCCCAGATAGGCGCGGCTGGCGGCTTCCACGCCTTCCAGAACGCCGCCCATCGGCGCGTAGTTGAGATAGAGCGTGAGGATTTCCGCCTTGGAATACCGCCATTCCAGCTGCAGGGCGCGCAGCATCTGCCTCGCCTTGCCGCCGACGCTGCGCGTGCCGGGTTCGAGAATGCGCGCCGTCTGCATGGTCAGGGTCGAGCCGCCGGAGACGATTTTGCCGCGCCGCGCCCATTGCCAGGCCGCCCGCAGGATCGACAACGGGTTTACGCCCGGATGCCAGTAGAACATTCTGTCCTCGTAGCGAATCAGCGCCTCCAGATAACGGGGCGAAACGTCCTCGACGCGCACCGGATGCCGCCAGATGTGCGCCCGTCCCGGAAATGCCCGCAAGGGCGTGCCGTCGCGCGCCGCCACCAGTAGCGCATTGGGCGAATCCCGCCCCGGCATGGGCGGCGGAAACAGACGATCCAGCGCGAACAGAAGCGCCAGGAGGCTTGCGAGCAGGAACAAAAAGAGACGCAGCCGACGGAGGGCAGGGGATAGAGGACGGAGGACGGAGGACAGAAAAGTTTGCGGCTGCGCCGAATGGAACGACGCCCCCGCGCCAGACGGGAGAGCGGCGCGATCAACCGGCGCAGAATGTCGCGGGCGCTCCGTCCTCCGTCCTCCGTCCTCTGTCATCTGACCCCCTGATCAGAAGACAGAGGACAGACAGAAGACGGCAGTCCATGCGGGCGCGCCGCGCCCGGTAACCACACTGTCCTCCGTCCTCCGTCCTCCGTCCTCTGATCAGAAAACAGAAGACGGCAGTCCATGCGGGCGCGCCGCGTCCGGTAACCACACTGTTCTCTATCCTCCGTCCTCCGTCCTCTGATCAACATCAGCGCCGCCGCGCATGACGCCTCGTCCGGCGCGTTTCGCGCGGTAAAGCCGTAGAGCTTTCTCACGGCGCGGTCGTTGTCCCGGTGCGCTTTCAGGAGTTCCGGCGGCATGGCGCGCGGGTCGT
>JAITJU010000182.1 GCA_031278735.1 Zoogloeaceae bacterium | reverse complement strand
TGCCGTGCAGGAGACGATGATGTCATGGCGCCACAGGCTGTCCGCCAATTCGTCCAGGCGTATGGCCTTTCCGCCCAGGCGTCCGGCGAGCGCCGCGCCGCGTTCCACGGTGCGGTTGGCGACGGTAATCCGGCAGGGCGACAGGGCGCAAAAATGCGTGGCGCACAATTCGATCATCTCGCCCGCGCCAATGAACAGCACGCGCTGGTCGGCAATGGATTCAAAAATTTGTCCGGACAACTGCACGGCGGCCGCGGCCATGGAGACCGTATTGGCGCCAATGGCCGTGCTGCTGCGCACCGCCTTGGCGACTGCGAAGGCGCGCTGAAAAAGCTTGTGCAGATAAACGCCCAGCGTCCCTGCCTGCTCCGCCTGACGCACGCCTTCCTTCATTTGTCCCAGAATCTGCGCTTCGCCCAGCACCATCGAATCCAGGCCGCTGGCGACGCGAAACACATGCCGCACCGCCTCGCGCCCCGTGAGCGTGTAAAGAAAAGGGGAAAAACGCGCCATGTCCACCTGATGATGCCGCGCCAGCCATTTCGCGGCCTCCTCCGGCGTTTCGGAGACGCCATGAATTTCCGTGCGGTTGCAGGTCGACAAAATCGCCGCCTCCCGCATCCGCGCGCTCTGCGTCAACGCCGTCAACGCCCGCGGCAGTGTTTCCTCATGAAACGCAACCTGCTCGCGAATCGCCAGGGGCGCAGAATGATGATTGATTCCGAGAATGAAAATTGCCATGAGAACAGGCGAACACGCCAAAGGTTCGCCAGCGCATAAAACCGGCGATTATAAGGGATTGCTCACGGTCGGAGGACAGGAAACGGAGGACAAAAAAGTCAGCGGCGGATCGGTTTGTCGAATGGCGCGCGAACTCCATGCGGGAACGGCGCGCGGCGAAAGCGCGCCGCCTGCCGATATGCGATATGCCAAAAATTGTCAGTTTCTCCGACGGCGGGTATCGTTGCCGGTCAGGTTTCGGGGCGGTTGGCCGAAAGCGACGGGATGTCGCGTTTGTCCGGCGCGGCCCCTTTCTTTTCTGGCTTCCGCAGGCGGGAACGGAAGGGGGGAAACCGGGCGACGCCCTCCGGCAAACGCGCTGGATTGCCGGAAGGCGGGCGCGGCAAGGCGGTCGTCATGAACTTTGTGATATAACTGGCATGAATTTTGTTATAATAGCCTCGCCAGTGGTTCTCGCCACTGTTCTTTTCAAAGGAGATAGGAAATGAAAAAACTGCAACGCGGCTTCACCCTCATCGAACTGATGATCGTGGTAGCCATCATCGGCATCCTGGCGGCCATCGCCATTCCGCTGTACCAGGATTACATCGCCAAGACGCAAGCCACGCGGGTGTATGGCGAAACGAATAACCTGCGCACCGCCATTGAGCTGTGCATCCTGGAAGGCCGCACCAGCCTTGGCACCGGCAAGGACGACTGCGATCCCAGCTATACCGCTTCCAACCTGGTGTCCGGCGATCCGCAAGTTGGTGGTACTGCTGCTAAGGTAGCAGGCGCAGGCTTCCCGCAAGTGCTGGCTGGTCTGGGCGGTGGTTCCGGCGCCATCATCACGGCCACCTTCGGCAACAAGGCCGCTCTGGTGCTGAGAAAATCGACGCTTACCCTGAACCGCAGCAAGCGCGGCAGCTGGACTTGCAAAGTAGCGGGTACCGGCTTTGAAGGCGAGCAAGAAAAGTACATTCCTGGTTCTTGCACGACCTGATGTGGAAACGCGGGCGGGCATGATTCCCCGCGCATGAACCAAAGCCCCCGACGCCCAATGCGCCGGGGGCTTTTTTTGCTTCCGGAATCCGCGGACGGCATGGGTTTACTGGCGCCCCGGTCAAGCCCGAATGCCGGAAACCCGTCCTGCAATCCGCCTTGATCAGGTTTCGTCTTCACGGAAGCGCGCCCTTGCCTTTCCGATCCGTTATACTGCCCGCTCCTCTTGCCGCGAAAAACGCCTTGCTCAAAATGGGAAAACTCAACGACATACTGCAACTGGCGCGCGAACGCGCCCAGTCCCTGCAACTTGCCTACGCCGGGGCGCTGACGCCGACGGAAGCGCATGACATATGGAAAATCGCGCCGGGCGCGAAGCTTGTGGATATCCGCACTCGCGCTGAACTGGAGCTAATCGGGCGCATTCCCGGCGCGGTGGAAATCGAATGGGCGTTTTACCCCAGCGGCGCGGCCAATCCCAATTTCATGCGTCAGCTGAAAGCCCAGGTCGACCGCGAGGCGCTGGTATTGTTCCTCTGCCGCAGCGGCAACCGCTCGGACGAAGCCAGCCGCGACGCCACTCGCGCGGGATATGTCGCCTGCTACAACGTGCTCGAAGGCTTCGAGGGCGACAAGGACGCCAACGCGCAGCGCGGCAAGCTCGGCGGCTGGCGGCTGGCGGGATTGCCCTGGTTTCAGGATTGACGCCGCCCCCGGGAAGCGCATGAGCGCCTTGTCCTTCGATGCCTACGGCAGGCTGTCCGACGCCGAGTGCCAGGCGCGCGTCCGCCGCGCCCGCGCCCGTCTG
>JAITJU010000174.1 GCA_031278735.1 Zoogloeaceae bacterium | reverse complement strand
TGGCGATGGAAAACCAGGCTTCCAGCGCGCCCGACGCGCCCAGGGTGTGGCCCATGTAGCTTTTCAGCGAGCTGATGGGGATGCCGGGGCCGAAGACTTCATGCGTGGCCTGGCTCTCGGCGATGTCGCCCAGTTCGGTGGCGGTGCCATGACCATTGACATAGCCGATGGCCGCGGGCGAAAGCCCGGCGGAGGAAAGCGCGAGGCGTATGGCTTCCGCCATGGTTTCGGCGCGTGGCTGCGTGACGTGCGCGCCGTCGCAGTTGGTGCCGAAACCGACGACTTCCGCGTGGATTTTCGCGCCGCGCGCCCTGGCGTGCGCATATTCTTCCAGAATCAGCAAACCCGCGCCCTCGCCGATGACGAGACCGTCGCGGTCGCGGTCGTAGGGGCGCGGGGTGAGGCGGGGCGTATCGTTTTTCGTGCTGGTGGCAAAGAGCGTGTCGAACACCGCCGAATAACTCGCCCCCAGTTCTTCCGCGCCGCCCGCGATCATGATGTCGGCGTGATCGTGCAGGATGGTTTCGTAGGCATAGCCGATCCCCTGGCTGCCGGAGGTGCAGGCGCTGGAAGTGGTGTGCACCCGCCCGCGCAGGCCGAACAGGACGGCGATATTGACCGGAGCCGTGTGCGCCATCATGCGGATGTAGCTGTTGGCGTTCAGGCCATCGACGGCGCGATGCTCGATCATGTGGCCGAAATCGGCAATGGCCTGCGTCGACCCCGCCGATGAGCCGCAGGAGACGCCGACCCGCCCGGAAGAGAGCAGCGCCTTTTCCTCCAGCAACCCGGCGTCGGACAAGGCAAATTCAGCGGCGCGGCAGGCCAGAATCGCCACCCGTCCCATGCTGCGCGTGGTTTTGCGGTTGTAGCGTTCCGGCGGCAGGGAAAAGGCCGCCGCCGGCGCGCCCAGGCGGGTGTTCTGGCCCCGGATGCCCCGCCAATCCTCCATGACGACGACGGCATTCCGGCAGGATCGCAAATGACGCTCAATATCCGCCCACTGGATGCCCAGGGGCGTAATGCCGCCCATGCCCGTGACGACAACCCGTCTTGCGCTCACACCTGGCTTCCGTTACGCGAAGCGCCCGATTCCGCGCGCAAAGAAACGCGGGCGAGAAGGAAGCCGTCATTCCATCCGGTCTGGCTCACAGCATTCCCCCATTGACCGCGATCACCTGTCGCGTGATGTAGGCGGCGTCGTCGGCAAGCAGGAAACTGACCGCCGCCGCGACTTCTTCCGGTTTTCCGGCGCGCCGAAGGGGAATCAGGGGCAGCATCCGCTCCATGACGTCGGCCTCGACCATCGCGGTTTCGATGAGGCCGGGCGCGACGCAATTCACCGTGATGCGCCGTTTGGCAAGTTCCACGGCCAGCGCCTTGGTCGCGCCGATGACGCCCGCCTTGGCGGCGCTGTAATTGACCTGGCCGCGATTGCCCGCCTGCCCGGAAAGCGAGGAAAGCGTGATGATGCGCCCTGGCCGCCGCGCCCGCACCATGAGCATGACCAGCGGCTTCAGAACGTTGTAGAAGCCGTCCAGATTGACGTCGAGCACACGATCCCATTCCGCGTCCGTCATGGCGGGAAAGGCGTTGTCAGCGCTGACGCCCGCATTCAGCACCACGCCGTAATACACGCCGTGCGCCTCGACGTCGGACAGGAGCGCCGCGCGCGCGGATTCGCGGTCGGCCACGTCGAATTGCAGGACGCGCGGGCGTCCGCGGGCGGTCGTCAGTTCGTCGGCCAGCGTTTCGGCAAGGCCGCGTTGCGTCGCGCAATGCAGCACGGGCAAAAAGCCGTCCGCCGTCACGCGGCGGGCAACAGCCGCGCCGATGCCTTTTGACGCGCCCGTCACCAGGACGCTGCGGGAAGGAGAAAGTTCGTTTGTCATGTATTCGTCAAATACGCCTGCAAATCCCCAGGTTGAAAAACCATCAAGGTCGCTTCGGCGATAATTTTATCGGCAGGATGATAAATCGCACAGTCCATGACGCCGACTCCTTCGGCGTCGCGCCAGGATTCCCGCGCTTCCACCGCCAGGGTCGCGCCCACGGGAAAATCCGGCGTCTGGCAGACGAACTTGCGCGTCGACACCAGAAAGCCGACCCGGACAGGCTCGCCCGCCTCGCGCGCCTGCCAGCCAACCAGCGCGCCAATCGCCTGCGCCATGTACTCAATGCCGACGTAGGCGGGCACACCGCCATTGCGGCAAAAGGGATTGTCCGGGCGAATGGCCGCGGCGCAGCGGATGCGGTCGGGCTGCGCCGCCAGCACCGCGTCCAGCAGCGCCATGCGTCCCCGGTGCGGCAGATAAGCTTCCATCGGCAAATAGGCGCGCCCGGCATTTTCACGGGCTTCATCCGCGCCGGACTCCGGGGAGGCACTCATTTTGCGCGTTGGCCCGTTGCGAACAACTGGTCGATGACAGGATCCATCTTGGCCTTCGTTCCTTCCCATTTCATCAGGGAGAGTCCGCCCTTGCCCTCAAGATGGTAAGTCGCCGTCGCGACCGGGCGGTAATTCCGCGTAATCCGCAATTCCGCGTGACTCAGGTAAGGGCTGATGTCCCAGGAGCGCAACGCCGTATAGTTCAGGACAAATTCGCAATGCTCCGGCTTCTTGCCGGAAAACACTTCGGTCGTCACGCCATGCCGGGAAAAACCGTCCTCCAGCACCTGGACGAAGTCCGTCACCTGCACCTTGGGATTTTTCTTGATGCAGACGTGCAAGAGCGCGAGATCGGGATCGATTGGCGAAACCTGCACTGTCGTGCAGGCGGAAAACGCCGCCGCAAGCAAGGGAATGCGTAAAAATTTGCGCATCGAGAACCTCCTGAAGCAAGGAAACATGTTCAATCGCCCCGTCCCAGAATCAGCACCACGTTGCTGCCGCCAAAGGCAAACGAGGTCGACAGCGCGTAACGCGGCGGCCTGGGCGTCCGGCTTCCCACCGTCGTCAGGCGCAGGGGCGCAAGCGCCGGATCGGGCTGTTCATCCCAAAGATGTGGCGGCAGGCGCCGCGCCTCATCGACGAGCGTCAGCCAACAGAGCGCCGCTTCCAGCGCGCCCGCCGCGCCCAGCGCGTGACCGGTCAGGGGCTTGGTGGAACTCATGGGCGTGGCGGGAAAAAACGGCGCCACCGCCCGGTTTTCCATGGCGTCATTCTGCGGCGTGGCCGTGCCGTGCAGATTGACGTAATCAATGTCCGCGACAGAAACGCGCGCCGCGTTCAGGGCTGCCGTTATTGCCTGTTTCGCGCCCGCGCCGCTTGGATCCGGGGCGGAGACGTGATAGCCGTCGGAGGATTCGCCCCAGCCGGCAAGCATAATCGAGGGCGCCGCATCCGGCGCTTCGCGCGTGAGCAGAAACAACGCGGCGGCTTCGCCGATATTGATGCCCTGGCGATTGCGCGAAAAAGGCAGGCAGGCGTCCGGCGCGACGGCGCCCAGCGCGGAAAAACCAGCGACGGTAAAACGCGTCAGGGTATCGACGCCGCCCGCCAGCACCAGGTCGGCAAGCCCGGTTTTCAGGAGTCGCGCGCCGCTGATCAGCGCCTTGGCGCTGGAGGTGCATGCGGTGGAAACCGCGTAGGCCGGGCCAGAAACGCCCAGAACGCCCGCCAGCATTTTGGCGGGCGACCCCAATTCCTGTTGCGCGTAATGAAACCCCTCCGGCCAGGCGCCCGTCTCTTCCAGCGTCCGCACCGCGCTTTCGGCCTCGAACATCCCGGAGGCGCTGGTGCCGATCACCACGGCGACGCGCTCCGGCGGCAAATTGGCGGCGGCGCGGCGATACGCCGTCTCGACGCGGGCAAAGGCAGCCAGCAGCAGGGCATTGTTGCGCGAACGCTCCGGCATGGGCAGAAAGCGCGTATCCGGCAAGGACGCCGTCACCTTGCCCAGGCGCAGGAAGCGCCCCGGACTGAATTCTTCCGTCATTTGCATTCCCGGACTTTCCCCGGAAAAAAGCGCCGCGCCGATGTCGGCAAGATCGTCTCCCAGGGCGCACAGGACGCCCGGAGGATGCAGATGGATCGGGACGTCAGAGTTCATGCGAATCCAGAATCAGATGATACCCTTGCAGGCGATGCGTAAACTCGACCCGCCCCTGCCAGGGGGAATCGACGGCGTACTGGTACTGGATGACGATCCGCGTCTTGCCGTCCCGCGTGATTTCACGCCGCCGCCCGTTTTCCGCGACCGCCCAACCTTCCGGCAACGCCGCCCGCAACGCGGCGGTCGGCGCGGCAATCAGCAGGAGATCGTCGATCATGCGGGCGCCGACGGGCGCTTGCGGCAGATGCCGCGTTTCCTCCAGCGTCCGGCCATCATATTCCAGCGTGGACACTCGCAGCCCGAAACTCATAAGCGCCAGACGCAGCCTGCCTCCGGCAATTTCCAGCGCCGCGTCCAGCGCGCGCTCCCCGCCCGGCCAACGGATGACGAGGCGCTGTTCCAGCGCGCGCTCGCCCAGAATTTCCGGGGCGATGGACAAAAGCGGCGGATCGCGGGAATCCGCGCCGCTCAAAAGCGCGCAGGCGCTCGACAAGACCGCGCACAGCAAGACGAAACCGGGACGCGCCAAAGCCATCAGCATATTCCTTGCGGGTTCAGGCATTGAATGGCGGCGCAAACGCCTTCCGCGGCGGCAGGCAAGATCAGGCAAGCGCGCACGCCGCGTCCAGCGAGGCGAGGCGCCGGGCGGCGCGGGCGACGAAAGGATTGTTCGCGTCCCAGGCGTAACCGGCCAGCACGGCGGAAATCATGCGCTCAATTTCCGGCGCCTTGTCGGGATGGAAAATGATGTCCTGCAAGCGCAGGTCGTACCAGGCGTTCACGAAGGCGCGAAAGGCATTGACGCCCGTCATCAGCGGCTGGGCGTAATCGCGTTCCCAATCCACGGCTTCGCCCGCCGCCTGCCGAAGCCAGGTCTTGACCGCCAGATCCGCCGACTTGATCGCGATGGTGACGCCGGAAGAAAACACTGGATCGAGAAATTCCCCGGCATTGCCCAGCAGCGCGAAATGACGGCCACACAGGGACTTGACGTTGGCCGAATAGCCGATGATATGCTGCACGGGCGTATCCCAGCGCGCGTCCTTCAGTATCTTCGCCAGATTGGGCGCTTCCTGCACCCAGGCGCGCAGCTGCTCGGCGTCCTCGCGCGCGTCGAACTGCTCGCGGCGGCCAACCACGCCCAGGGAGGAACGGCCATTGGAAAACGGGATCAGCCAGTACCAGACATCCCGTTTTTCGGGATGCACGGAAATCAGGATTTTTTCCCGGTCGAACTCCGCTTCCGCGTTTTGCGCGACGCGATCCTCGACATGGGTGAAAATCGCCTGCCGCACCGGCAATTCCGAAGGCGTTTCCAGATCGAGCAGACGCGGCAGCACCCGTCCGTAGCCGCTGGCGTCCAGCAAGAAATCGCCGACGAGCGTGTAGGCTTCGCCATTTTTCGGCTGGACGAACAGCACGGGGCGCTCGCCCGACACATCGACGCGGGTCACTTCCTGCTGATAGCGGATGTCCGCGCCCATGCGGACGGCGGCATCCGCCAGCACCTTGTCGAAGGTTCCGCGCTGCACTTGATAGGTCGTGCCCCAGCCGGGGCTGAATTTCTCGCGGAAATCGAACTCGGCGTACTGTTTGCCGCAGGCGAATCCGGCACCGTTCTTGAACTGGAACCCGGCCTCGACGACATCCCGCAGCATGCCTGCCGCCTCGATGTATTCCATGCTCTGCGGCAACAGGCTCTCGCCAATGCAAAAACGCGGAAAGATTTCCTTTTCGAGCAGCGTGACCTCGCGCCCGGCGCGCCGCAACAATCCCGCCGCCACCGCGCCGGAAGGCCCCGCGCCAATGATGATGACCTCGCTTTTATCCTGACGCATGATCGCCGCCCCTCTCGTGAAAATGGTTTTATGAGTGAAACAAACCTTGCAATTCTAACGGTTTCCCATCCAGATTACCGATTGCATCGAAGCCAATATCGGGCGACGTCCAGCATGCGGTTGGCGAAACCCCATTCGTTGTCGAACCAGACGAAAAGGTTGACCATGCTGGGGCTGATGTTGCGCGTCTGGCTGCCGTCGACAATGGCGGAATACGGCGCGTGATTGAAATCGACGGAGGCATGCGCCTCTTCCGTATAGGCCAGAAGGTTCCGCGCCGCCGCGCGGGCGGCAAGCCCGGCAATCAGGTCATTGACGTGAGCGACCGTCGCTTCCCGCTGGAACGCCAGAAACATGTCGATGGCGGAAACATTGGCGGTCGGCACGCGAATGGCCTTGGCGGACACCCGGCCCGCAAGCTGCGGCAGCAGACGCTCCACGCCGCGCGCCAGGCCAGTCGAAACGGGAATGATGGACTGCATGGCGGAACGGGTGCGGCGCAAGTCGGCGTGGTGGTAGCCGTCGATCAGCGGCTGGTCGTTCATCACCGAATGCAGGGTGGTGAGCGCGACCTGCGACAATCCCAATTCGCGCGACAGGAAATCGAGCAGCGGCACGACGGCATGAGTGGTGCAGGAAGCGTTGGAAACAATGCGCTGCGCGTTTGTGAGTTCATGCTGGTTCATGCCGTAGAGAATGGTCGCGTCGACGTCGGCGGCGCTGTTGGCCGGGTTGGAGAGCAGAACGCGCGGCGCGCCGGCGGCGAGAAAACGCTCGATGGCGGCGCGTTCGCCATAGCGGCCAGAGCATTCGACCAGCAGATCGATCTCCAGCGCCCGCCAATCCACCGCTTCCGGCGTGGCGGCATGATGGACGGCGATGTCGCGCCCCTGGACGCGAATTCCGCCCGCGCACTTCTCCACGGGGAAGGCGAAGCGGCCATGCGTGGAATCAAAACGGGTCAGATGGAGGATGCTTTCCAGATTCGCAGGTTCGTTGATGGCGACGACCTGCAATTCGTTTTCCAGCCCTGTCTCGTACAGGGCGCGCAAAAAAGAGCGTCCGATGCGCCCATAGCCATTGACGGCGACGCGCAGGGGCGGCAGGTTTTCTGGCGGCAGAGGCGACGGATTGTCCGGCATGGGGCGAAACGAAAATTCACGTCCGGCTGACGAAGCGCGCCAGTTCGTCGCGCAGGCTGTTGGACATGTCATTCAACAGGGCGGTGATTCTGGTGATTTCCTCGATGTCGCGCGTGGTCTGTTCCGTCTGTTCGCCGATATGCCCCACGTCGTTCAACACCGCATGGGTACGGGAAAGCGCCATCTGGATGTCCTTCAGGATGGCGAAGACGGAAATCCTGGCCTCGCTCATGGCGCCGACGCTCGCGTCGATCAGGCGCTCGGCCTCGTCCGTCTCGGCCAGCATCGTCGAGAACTCCTCTGCGCCGCGGCTGGTGGCGTCGGCGGCATGGTTGATGGATTGCATGATCGCCGCGATGCGGCTTTCCGTCTGCGTCAGGCTTTTTCGCGTGCGCTCGGCGAGTTTTCTCACTTCGTCAGCCACCACCGTGAAGCCCCGACCGTACTCTCCGGCGCGCGCGGCCTCAATGGCGGAATTCAACGCCAGCAGATTGGTCTGCTCGGCAATTTCGCCAATGACGACGAGCACTTCCCTGATCTGTCCGGCCTCGCCGGAGAGCTGCGTCAGATGCGCGGAAAGCCCCTGTTGCGCCGTCGTGGCTTCTTTCACGCTGCGCGCGACGCGGGCAAGCTGGGCGCGCGACTGCTCCAGACCGCCCGCCGCCGTATCCACCACGCCGACCATGCCGGAAAGCCGGTTTCCCATGCCGTCCAGCAGGCCTTTGGCCTCATTGCCGTCCGCAATCACGCCATTCACGGAGCGTTCGTTCGACTTGACCGCGCTGGAAATGGATTCGCCGGCGGTGGAGAGCTGCGCGGAAACGGAAGCCGTGGTCACGGCGCTATCGCTGGCGCTGGCGACGAGTTTCTGCACTTCATCCAGCATGGCGTTGAAATCGCGGAGCAGCGCGCCGATTTCATCGTCTCCGGGTTCGGCGCGCAAGGTGAGGTTGCGTTCTTGCGTGATGACGCGCACCAGATTCCGCGCCCGCCCCACAGGACACAACAAGCGGACGACGGCGCAGTAGCTGAACAGGCCGGAAAGCACAAAAATCACGAAACCGATCAGCAGGGACGTCCACAGGGTACGTCGCAGCAGGGCGTCGATCTCGGCAAGCGATAAATCCGCCCCCGCGACATAGCGCGTGCCCGCGGGCGTGACGCGGGGAATGAAAACGCTGCGATGCCGTCCCCACCCGTCCTCGTATTCCGCGAAGCGCATCCCGTCCTCGCGGAAAGCCGCGACGAGGGCATCATCCGGGTCCTCGTAAAGATAAAGCGCCCGCTCTTCGAACACCCCCGCGGCGATTTCCTCGTCACGCGGCGCATCCAGCACGAAACGGTAACCTTCCCTCGACGCCACGAGGGTATAGACGAATTCAATCTGCGATGCCCGCGCGTAGCGGTGAAGACGCCGACCATAATCCTCGAACGCTTCCTGCGACAATTCACCCGCCGCTGCCCGGTCATGGACTTCCGGCGGCGCGAGTTCGTGCGCCATACTGGCCGCCGACACCAGTTTCGCGTCCAGCGTCCGCATGATGTCATTCTTGCGGGCCCCGTAGACGTAAAGGGTATAGGTTCCGACGGCAAAAACATTCAGCAACAGCACCGTCACCAGCAGACGGCCTCGAATGGAATGCCAGAAGTTCATCACATCCTCCCGTTGGAGACCCGCGTCACGCCGCACGCAAGCCATCGTCCGTCTGCGCCCAGGCTCGCGCCACATCCAGCATCCGGCAGGAATAGCCCCATTCGTTGTCGTACCAGGCCAATACCTTGACCAGCGTCGCGCCGTCGGCGGCTTTGAGGACGCGGGTCTGCGTCGCGTCGAAGGTGGAGGATGCCGTGGTATGGTTGAAGTCCGACGACACCAGCGGCGCGTCATTGACCGCCAGGATGCCGCGCAAGGGGCCGGCGGCGGCGGACGTCATCAGGGCGTTGATTTCCTCCTTCGTCGTGGCGCGCTCCGGCGTAAAGGTCAAATCCACCAGCGAGACATTCAGCACCGGCACCCGTAGCGAAAAACCGTCGAACCGGCCCGCGAGTTGCGGCAGCACGAGGCCCACCGCCCTGGCCGCGCCGGTCTTGGTGGGAATGATGTTGGCGGCCGCCGCCCGCGCCCGGCGCAGATCCTTGTGGCGCACATCGACCGTCACCTGATCGTTGGTGTAGGCGTGAATCGTCGTCATCAATCCCTGCCTGATGCCGACGGATTCGGAGAGCACCTTGGCCACCGGCGCGAGGCAATTGGTGGTGCAGGACGCGTTCGAGACCACCGTCATGGCGGGGGAGAGCGTCCCTTCATTGACGCCCATGACCACCGTGGCGTCCACGTCATCGCCGCCCGGCGCGGAAATCAACACCCGGCGCGCGCCCTGTTCGAGCAGCGCCCGCGCCTTTTCCTTGCTGGCGTACGCGCCCGTGCATTCGAGCAGGATTTCCACGTCATGCTTCGCCCAGTCGATGTCCCTGGGATTCTTGGTGGAATAAAAGGGAATCCGCTTGCCTTCCACGATCAGGACGCGCTCGCCTTCGGTCTCCACGCGGCCATGAAAGCGTCCGTGCGTGGTGTCGTATTGCAGCAGATGGGCGTTGGTCGCCAGATCGCCGGAAGCGTTGACGGCGACCACGTCGAATTCCTCCTGCAAGCCCTGTTCGTGGATCGCGCGCAAGATACAGCGCCCGATGCGGCCAAAACCGTTGATGGCAACCCTGATGGACATAGCCTTGACTCCCGAGTCATGAAAATTTCTTGCGCCGGGGCTGTTCCCGTTTTTCGCGGCAACATTCCGTCGTTGAAACAGCGGGCATTGTAACGCAAGAGCCGCTGACGTTTCGCGCGCGATTCAGATTATCGGGGTTTGTTCAGGGATCGGGGGAAACCACGCCATGCCGCGCGCTCCACGCGGCGCGGTCGGCGGA
Organism: Zoogloeaceae bacterium; assembly: GCA_031278735.1. Classification (GTDB taxonomy): domain Bacteria; phylum Pseudomonadota; class Gammaproteobacteria; order Burkholderiales; family Rhodocyclaceae; genus Azovibrio. Next base: position 5,055 of record JAITJU010000174.1, on the reverse strand, counting down.
TTTTTCCTGATCGCCGATTCCTGATCGCTAATCCCGGCGCTCGAAACGATAAAACAGGTTCGGCTCGGAAACGATGTAGAGATTGCCCTCTGGATCGACCGTGCTGCCCTCGGCCTGGGGAATCGAACGGTTCAGCCCCTGCCAGCCGCGCCAGAGCGGCATGACGCCAATCAGTTCCTTGTTCGCGTCGTACTCGATCAGCATTTTTGATTCATCGCTCAACACGAGGACGTGCCCCGTCTTGCCGTGCGTGCTCAGGGAGGAAATGTCGCGGATGAATACCGGCAAATCCGCTTCCGGCAGCCATTCCCGGATCTGCAGGTTCAGCGCGCCATCCTTCCGCCACACCTCAATGCCCTCAATTTCAAAAATCCGCATCGGTTCCTTTTCCTTGGAAACCAGAAGCCGCTGACGGCTGGCGTTCCACGAGACGCCCTCGAATCCGAGGTTGCCGTTGATCTGAACGCCCAGACCCAGACGCGGCGCCTGGGTCGCGTCCACGCTTTTCGTTGCGGCGTCGATCTGAATCCAGCAAATCTGCTGGTTGCGCTCGTCGATAACGACAAAATGACTGCCTCCCACATGCGTGACGCCTTCGAGGTCATCGATGCCCGTCACCGGAATCAGCCGCAGCAATTCTCCTTTTGTGGTGATTTCCGCGATTTGCGGCGGGTTGTTGGTGACGGAAAACAGGGTTTTCGTCTGGGCGTTATAGGTCAGTGCCGAGAGATTGTCGGCAATGCCCGCAATGGGACGCGCGTCCAGCGCGACGCGATACGTCGGCAGGCGCAGACTGTGCGGGTGATGCGTCTGCCAGGCGATGCTGAACCAGTACCAGGCCAGCGCGTCCAGCCGGTAATACCAGACAAGCGACAGCATCGGCGCGATCAGGAGGCACAGAACCATCACGAGCCGGAATTTCTTGCGGGTCAATGCGCGTTCTCCTTTGCGAGTTCCGCCGGATGGGATCTATCCGGCAACATCATCGAACGCCTCGCCGGGTTCGATCGCCACACCTTCCTGGCGCAACAGGCTTACGACGGCGTTCCAGGCGAGGAAAGCGGCGGCAGGATCGCCGGACAGTTGGGCGGCGACCGTCGCGCCGTCCAAAAGGCGCGCGCATTGCAGCGCAAGACGTTCGGCGACTTTCGTCGTCAACAACGCCGCCAGCAACGCGCCGACATAGGTTTTGAGCCAGGTCTTGTGCGTGAGGGCGACCTGTCGCGCCGGATGTCCGGGATCGGGGAATTCGACGGCGGCATTGATGAACATGCAGCCATGAAAAGTTGGCTCGCAAAACCAGCGGTGATGCCACAGGAACACGGCGCGCAGCCGTTGCGGGGGATCGGGAAAGCGGGCGACGAATTGCTCCAGCGCCTGCCGAAAACGCGTGTCGCGTTCTTGCAGGACGGCCTCGATCAAGGCGTCCTTGGAGGCGAAATATTTGTACATCGTCATCTTGGCGACGCCGGATTCCTCGATGACGCAATTGATGCCCACCGCCTGATAGCCATTCGTCTGGAACAGCCGCAGGGCGGTTTCCAGAATGTCCTGACGCTTGGCGTTCGCAGGGGCGCGGGGCGGGGCGGCGTTGTTCATGCGCCGTATGCTAGCGCCAAACGCCGCGCAAGAAAAGACGAACAAGGGACTTGAAAATAGACAGACTTGTCTGTATTCTTGCGTCTGCCGTCTTCGGAAAACGCGCCAATCGCAAAGGAATCAAAGCATGAGTCTGGGAAAGAATGTGCCCATCAAGAGCGTCTGTCCGCCTCGCGCGTCCGCTCCGGTAATTTTGCGGGCGTGGGCGGGCGGCGCGCTTGCCGTCGCGCTGGTTGCCGGGCTGGCCGATATTTCCGGTTTTCCCTTGGTGCTCGGTTCATTTGGCGCCAGTTGTGTGTTGCTGTTTGGTTTCCCGGAAAGTCCATTCTCGCAGCCGCGCAATGTGATCGGCGGGCATGTCCTGGCTTCTCTGACCGGGCTTCTGTTCTTCTCTCTTTTTGGCGCGCGCTGGTGGAGCATGGCGCTGGCGGCGGGCAGCGCCATCGCCGTGATGATGGCGACAAGAACGGTGCATCCGCCCGCCGGTTCCAATCCGGTCATCGTGATGCTGTCGGCGCCCGCATGGACGTTCCTGGCGACGCCCACGCTGGCGGGCGCGATCCTTCTGGTATTGGTCGCGCTGGTGTTTCATCGGGGTTTCGGAAAACATGCTTACCCCAGTTACTGGCTATAGGAGATTTCACATGAACCCACCCGCGAACCTACCCGCGCTGACGCTTTACGGCACGCCGACTTCCGGGCATACGCACCGGGTTGAGCTGCTGCTTTCGATGCTGGGGCTGCCCTTCACATGGATTGCCGCGCCAGAGACCGTCCGACGCTCGGAAGCCTTCTTGCAACTGAACCCGCTGGGACAGATCCCGGTGCTGGTCGATGGCGACGAGGTGGTGTGCGACAGCGGCGCCATTCTCGTCTATCTGGTCAAAAAATACGCGCCGGATAGCGACTGGCTGCCCGCCGAACCCGGCAAGACCGCCCAGGTGCTGCGCTGGCTGTTCCTTGCCGCCGGGGAATTGCGCTACGGCCCGGCGCAGGCGCGCGGCATCGCGCAATGGAACTGGCCGGGCGAGCGGGCAGACGCCCTTGCCATTGCGGAAAATCTGCTCCGCTTCATGGAAACGCATCTGGCGCGGCGTGTTTTTCTTGCGGCCGACCATCCGACGCTGGCCGATCTCGCCTGCTGCGGCTACATCGCCCACGCGCCGGAAGGCGGCATCACACTGGAACCTTATCCCAATATCCGCCGTTGGCTACAGGCGGTAGAAACCTTGCCCGGCTTCAAACCCATGCCGGATTTGCCGTTGCCGTGAAGGGCGCGAGCGACAATGGCGGATGCCTCACTGCAAATGACCGGGCAAATTGCGCTCGCCGACGATTTCACGCTTTGGCGGCAATGAGATTGTTTGCCGCTTGCGCCACGTTCTCCACCGTAAACCCGAAGTGCGAGAACAGCGTCCCCGCCGGGGCGGACGCGCCGAAGGTGTCGATGCCGATGACTTCCCCATGCAAGCCCACGTATTTGCGCCAGAAATCCCCGTGCGCGGCCTCGATGGCGATGCGGCGCACATGGCGGCCCAGCACGGAAAGCTGGTATTCCTTGTCCTGCCGGTCGAAAACATGGGTCGAAGGCATGGAAACGACCCGCGCGGCGATGCCTTCTTCGGCCAGCGCCGCCCTGGCGTCCAGCGCGAGCTTCACCTCGGAGCCGGTTGCGATCAGCACGACCTGGGGATCGGCGGCGTCGGCGAGGATGTAGCCGCCCCGACGAATGCTTTCCACATCGACATGGGCCGTTACCGTGGGCAGATTCTGGCGGGAGAGCGCGAGCACCGAAGGGCCGTCCGCGCGCTCGATTGCGGCGGCCCAGGCGATGGCGGTTTCCACCGCGTCGCAGGGACGCCAGACATCCAGATTCGGAATCAGCCGCAGACTGGGGATGTGTTCGACGGGTTGATGCGTCGGGCCGTCCTCGCCGAGTCCGATGGAATCGTGCGTATAGACCATGATCTGACGCAGCCGCATCAGCGCCGCCATCCGGATGGCGTTGCGGGCGTAATCGGAAAAGACGAGGAAGGTGGCGGTATAGGGAATCAGCCCGCCATGGAGTGCGATACCGTTGGCAATAGCCGTCATGCCGAATTCGCGCACGCCGTAATAACAGTAGTTCCCGCCTGTCTCCCGCGTCACGCCCCGGCTGTCCTGGACGAAAGTCAGGTTGGAGGTGGCCAGATCCGCCGAGCCGCCGAACAGTTCCGGCAACGCGGGCAGCCAGGCGGCGATGGTGTTCTGGCTCGCCTTGCGGGTTGCGATGTTTTCCGCCTTTTCCCGGCGGGCGGCAATGAAGTGGGCGGCGGTCTCCGGCCAGTCCGCAGGCAATTCGCGGCGGATGACGCGGCGCTCGAACTCGGCGGCAAGTTCGGGATATGCCGCCCTGTAGGCATCGAAGCGCCGCAGCCAATCCGCCTCCCGCGCAGCACCGTCGGCCCTGGCGTCCCAAGCGGCGTACACCTCGGCGGGTATGTCGAATGGCGGATGCGGCCAGCCGATGGCTTCCCGCGTGGCAGCCACTTCCTTTTCGCCAAGCGGTGCGCCGTGGCAATCGTGGCTGCCCGCCTTGTTGGGCGAACCCATGCCGATCACCGTCTTGCAGCAGATCAATGATGGCTTGCCGGTTTGCGCCCGCGCGGCTTGCAGTGCGTTTTCAATGGCTTGCGCGTCGTGCCCGTCGACGTCGGCGATGACCTGCCAGCCGTAAGCCTCGAAGCGTTTCGGCGTGTCGTCCGAAAACCAGCCTTCGACATGGCCGTCGATGGAAATCCCGTTATCGTCATAGAACGCGATCAGCTTGCCCAGCCCGAGCGTGCCCGCGAGCGAACAGGCTTCGTGGCTGATGCCTTCCATCATGCAACCGTCGCCCAGGAAGACATAAGTCCGGTGATCGACGATCTCATGGCCGGGCCGGTTGAATTCAGCCGCCAGCGTCTTTTCCGCGAGTGCGAAGCCCACGGCGTTGGCGATGCCCTGTCCCAGCGGGCCGGTCGTCGTTTCCACGCCCGGTGCATGTCCCGCTTCCGGATGTCCGGCGGTCTTTGCGCCGAACTGGCGGAAATTCTTCAGATCGTCGAGGGAGAGCGCATAGCCGCTCAGATGCAGCAGCGCGTAGAGCAGCATGGAACCGTGCCCGTTCGAGAGCACGAAACGGTCGCGGTCGGGCCAGGCGGGGTTGGCCGGGTTGTGCCGCAAATATCGCCGCCAGAGGACTTCGGCGATTTCCGCCATGCCCAGCGGTGCGCCGGGGTGTCCGGAATTGGCCTTCTGGATGGCGTCAATGGACAAGGCGCGAAGCGCGCCGGTGAGGGGAGTGCAGAAAACCTTGGGGGCGTTCGCGCGCATGGATCTGGTCGCCGGATGGAAAGGCGGGATTATACGGGATCGACGTGCAGACGTTTTGCGAGAAAACTCCTTCCGCAGGGCAATCGCATGAATACATTTGTC
>JAITJU010000165.1 GCA_031278735.1 Zoogloeaceae bacterium | reverse complement strand
CATGCTGCTCTCTCCTGGTTTCAATACGAGCGTGTTTTCAGAGCGACCGTCTCCACCGTCAAGGGTTTCAAGTGAACGGGCTTGTATTCGATCCGGTTGCCTTCCCGGTGCCAGAGCGTGTGTTTCAGCCATTCCTTGTCGTTTCTGCCATTGGGAAATTCCGGCGTGTCCGGCGCGTCGTCGCGCACGTGCGCGCCGCGCGATTCCTTTCTCGCCTCGGCGGAAATCATCGTCGCCTTGGCGACCTCGATCATGTTCTGCGTTTCCAGCGCCTCCACCCTCGCGGTGTTCCACACCAGCGACTTATCCCGGATTTCCAGGTTGCGCGCCATTTTTTCGACTTCCAGGATTTGCGACACGCCTTTTTTCAGCATGTCGGCAAAGCGGAAGACCCCGGCGTGCCCCTGCATGGTGGAGGCAATCGCCTGCCGTGCCTAATGGACGCTCACGCCGCCCCGCTGTCCGTCAATGGCGGCGACGCGCGCGCGCGCCTTGTCCGCCGCGTCGGCGGGCAGGTCGCGGTGCGCCTTGCCGGTCTTCAGGTCTTCCACGGCAGAATCGCCCGCGGATTTGCCGAAGACCAGAAGATCAAGGAGCGAATTGGTGCCCAGACGATTGGCGCCATGCACGGAAGCGCAGGCGCATTCGCCCGCCGCGTAGAAGCCAGGCGTCACGATATTGCCGCCGTCCGCGCCCAGCGTCACCACGCGCCCGTCATAGCTCGTGGGAATGCCGCCCATCTGGTAGTGGCAGGTCGGCGCCACGGGAATGGGCGCCTTGATCGGATCGACGCTCGCGAACTGGATGGAAATCTCCCGGATGCCGGGCAGACGCTTCATGATCTTTTCCGGATCGAGATGGGTGATGTCCAGAAGCAGATAATCCTTGTTTGGCCCGCATCCGCGCTCTTCCTTGATTTCAGTGGCCATGGCGCGGGAGACCACGTCGCGCGAGGCAAGATCCTTGGCGTTCGGCGCGTAACGCGCCATAAAGGCTTCTCCTCTGGCGTTTCTCAGGATGCCGCCCTCGCCGCGCACCCCTTCGGTAATCAGGACGCCCGCGCCCGCCACGGCGGTGGGATGGAACTGCCAGAATTCCATGTCCTCAAGCGGAATCCCCGCCCGCGCCGCCATGCCCAGGCCGTCGCCGGTATTGATGAAGGCGTTGGTGGAAGAGGCGAAGATGCGCCCTGAACCGCCGGTGGCGAAAATCACCGCGCGGGTGTGAAAGACCGCGATCTGGCCGGTTTCCATCTCCATCGCGGAGACGCCGACCGCCGCGCCCTCGGCGTCGCGGATGAGATCGAGCGCCATCCATTCGACGAAGAACTGGGTATTGGCCTTGACGTTCCGCTGGTACATGGCGTGCAGCATGGCGTGTCCGGTGCGGTCGGCGGCGGCGCAGGCGCGGCGCACGGGTTTTTCGCCGAAGTTGGACATGTGGCCGCCAAAGGGACGCTGGTATATCTTGCCGCCGTCGATACGATCGAAGGGCATTCCATAATGTTCGAGATCGATCACCACTTCCACCGCCTTCCGGCACATGTATTCGATGGAATCCTGATCGCCCAGCCAGTCGGATCCCTTGACGGTGTCGTACATATGCCAGCGCCAGTGATCTTCCTCGGAATTGCCGAGCGAGGCGGCGACGCCCCCCTGGGCGGCGACGGTATGGGAACGGGTGGGAAAGACCTTGGAGAGCACGGCGGTCTTCAAACCGGCTTCGGAAAGCTGGATGGCGGCACGCAATCCCGCGCCGCCCGCGCCCACGATAACGGCGTCGAATTTGAGAACAGGGATATTCACTTACAGTCTCCAGAGAATTGCGGCGGTCCAGGCGACATAGCCCACCAGCGCCAGAATCGTCAGCACATGCAGGGTGAGACGCGCGCTCACCGGCTTGACATAATCCATCCACAGGTCGCGGATGCCGATCCAGGCGTGATAGAACAGCGAGAGCGCAAACAGGAAGGTGAAGAACTTGACCGGCCCGTTGGCGAAAATATTGTGCCAGGTCTCAAAATCCGTCGGTCTGAGCACCAGGAAAATCACCACGATGAAGAGGCTGTAAAAAGCCATGACGACCGCCGTGGCGCGTTGCGCAATCCAGTCCCTGAGGCCGTAGTGCGCTCCGACAACAATACGATTGATCACAGCAGTATCCTCCAGCAAACCAGCGCGGTCAGCGTGAGACTGACGGCAAAGACGATGGCGGCGGAACGCCGCGCCGCCGCCAGATCCACGCCAACGTCGAGGTCGATGAACAAAAAGCGGACGCCCGCGCAGAAGTGATGCAGGAACGCCCAGATCAACCCGGCGAACAGCAGTTTCGCAACCGGATGCGCCGCGACGCTCGCGAAGCACTCGAAACTTTCCGGCGAGGTCACGCTGGCCTGAAAAAGCCAGAGCAGGGGCGCCAGCATCAGAAAAAGCCCCGCGCCGCTGGCGCGATGCAAAATGGAAAGGTGTCCCGGCAAGGGCAGGGAAAACATGATGGAAAAAAGGTCCAGATACTTTGGACGCTTCCGTATGCGCATCTCACTCATGAACATCATCCTCGAAGATTCGGAAAAACCGGCGGCAAGCCGCCGACAACCAACATACCGCGAAAAGGCCAATGATTATACCTTTGAAAAACAGCGCGCCCGCTTATTACTTGAACAGGCGAAAAACGGCTTTCAGGCAAGCTCGTTGTAATAATGATGCTGATCCGTCGCGTAAAATCCGCGCCGCCATTCCACTGGACGGTCTGCATAGGTGTAAGTGCGCCGCTCCACGAGGAGCAGCGGCGCGGAAATCGGAACGTTCAGCCTCTCCGCCGCGGCGGCTTCCGCGCGCACCGCCCGCGTCCGCTCTTCGGCGCGAATCATGCGCACGCCGAAACGCTGCTCGAAAAAACGGTAGAGCGACGCGGCGCGACTTTCCTGCTCAAGCATCGCCAACGTCAATTCGCCAAAAATCTCGGCGCGCAGGAATATCGCCTCAAAGATGATCGGGCGCTCGTCGAAACACAGCAGACGTTCCACCGCCACCGTCGGATCGCCGGGCTGTATGGCAAGCGCCGCCGCCGTCGCTGCGTCCGCCGCCCGCACGTCGCAGGAAATCGGCAGGCTGCGCTTTTGCTCGACGCGGCCATCGTCGGGACGCAGGCGCAAGAAACGGTAGTGGGCGCGCGGATCGTCATGCGAGGCCACGAAAGTCCCCTTGCCCTGACGCCGCACCAGCAGGTTCTCGTCGGCCATCTCGTCAATGGCCTTCCGTACCGTTCCCTGGCTCACGCCAAAGCGCGCCGCCAATTCCGTTTCGCTGGGAATCAACGCGCCCGCCGCCCACTCGCCCGCGCTCAGCGCCCGCAGCAGCAGGTCCTTGATCTGCCGGTACAGCGGGCTGAACGTGGGGTTGCCGCCGGAGCGCGCCGCGGGTTGTTCTGTCTGGCGAGGCGGGAAGACGATATTCCGCGGCAAAGCCATGGAATGCGAAGAGGAATGTGGTGGCATGGGGGAGTATTCCATCACAAAATATCGAAAAAGTCTATCTTATATAAGACTTGATTCGTGACGGACGATTTCCGGACAGGACAAGTCGCGGTCGCTGGCCGACTGGCCGAAGGTGGAACCGCGCCTCCCGCGCTTCGGCGCGCGCGGGCGATCCGGGCGTCGGCGAAGGCGGGGGAATGCCGGAAAACACGCGCCCGATGGATGTTGCGGACATTGGCTGCCGGATTGACACTTCCCCCTTTCCCCTCCTAACATGCTCCCTTCCGTTCGCATCCATGCGGAGCCGGAATATGGCGCGCTTCAGAAATCCCCAGCGTCTTGCGGAAAAATTCCCTCAATCAGTCAAACAGGAGACCCTCTATGTCCAAAGCCCCCATGCGCATCGCCGTCACCGGCGCCGCCGGCCAAATCGGTTACAGCCTTTTGTTCCGCATCGCCTCCGGCGAGATGCTCGGCAAGGATCAGCCCATCATCCTGCAACTTCTGGACTTGCCGCAAGCCCAGAAATCCTTGCAGGGCGTCATCATGGAACTGGATGACTGCGCCTTTCCGCTCCTGACGGGCATTGTGGCCACGGATGCCCCCGATGTCGCGTTCCGGGACGCGGACATCTGTCTTCTGGTCGGCGCCAGACCCCGCGGCCCCGGCATGGAACGCGCCGATCTCCTGCAAGCCAATGGCGCGATCTTTACCGTGCAGGGCAAGGCCATCGCCGAGAACGCCAGGGAAAACGTGAAGGTGCTGGTGGTCGGCAACCCTTGCAACACCAACGCCTACATCGCCCGCGCCGCCGCCCTCAAGGTCGGACGCACCGATCCCGCCAATTACCACGCCATGTTGCGCCTCGACCACAACCGCGCGCTCACGCAACTGGCGCAGAAATCCGGGCGCCCCGTCGCTTCCCTGAAAAAACTCGTCGTCTGGGGCAATCATTCGCCTTCCATGTACGCCGATTATCGCTTCGCCACTTCCGACGGCGATCACGTCAAGGATCTCATCAACGACGCTTCGTGGAACAACGATATTTTCCTGCCCACGGTGGGCAAGCGCGGCGCGGCGATCATCGAGGCGCGCGGTCTTTCTTCCGCCGCGTCCGCGGCCAACGCCGCCATCGACCATGTCCGCGACTGGGCGCTGGGTTCTTCCGACTGGGTGACGATGGGCATTCCCGCCCCCGCCGACAACGGCTACGGCATCCCGGAGGGTCTTGTCTTCGGCCTGCCCTGCAAGTGCGAAAACGGCGGCTTCTCCCTCATCAAGGGACTGGAAATCGACGAATACTCCCGCGGAAAGATCGCCGCCACGCTGAAGGAACTGGAATCCGAACGCGCCGCCGTCGGTCTTTGAGGGTTCGGAAGACGGAAGACGGAGAATCGGTTCCGTCCTCCTCCCATCTGGAGATTCCCGCGCCCAACGTGACGCTCGCGCCTGCCGGGGAGAAAGTTGCGGCGCGCGCGCCGCGCCCTGGCGATCCGCTGTAACACGGGCCGAAATTGGGCGAGACGGCCGGGCGCTGAAAAAGGCGGCGGAAAGGAAGACGGCGCGGGAAATGCCCGGCATCGAGCGCGGCGCGGGCGCCGTCAATGTCAATTTACCGTATCGCGAATTTTTGGACTGATTTGCAAAAAAGGCAAAGGAAAGCATCTTGAATCACAAATCTCTGACGCCCTCGCCCGCGGGTTCCTGTTTACTGATGTCCGGCAATGAAGCGGTCGCCCGCGCCGCCTGGGATGCGGGCGCGCGCGTCGCCGCCGCCTATCCTGGCACCCCGGCCACGGAAATCCTGGAAAACCTCGCCCGCTATCCCGACCTCTACGCCGAATGGTCGGTGAATGAAAAAGTCTCGCTCGAAGTCGCCATCGGCGCGTCGCTGGCCGGCGCGCGCGGATTTTGCGCCATGAAACACGTGGGGCTGAACGTGGCCGCCGACGCGCTGATGACGCAAACCCTGGCGGGCGTGGCCGGGGGACTGGTGATCGCGGTGGCCGACGACGTGGGCTTTTCTTACTCCCAGAACGAACAGGATTCCCGCTATTGGGGGCGCTTCGCGCACCTGCCCATCCTTGAGCCCGCCGATTCGCAGGAAGCCTACGCCATGACGCGG
>JAITJU010000127.1 GCA_031278735.1 Zoogloeaceae bacterium | reverse complement strand
CGGGTGATGTCGATGCCGAATTCCAGACAACGGGCGCGAATGGTGGGAAAGTGCGCCTCGATGAACGCCGCGCCCTTGTGGGCGATATCGAGAAAGACGCAATCCAGCCCGCGTTTTTTCATTTCAAAATCAATGGCGCGCGCCACCACGTCGCGCGGCGCGAGTTCGCCGCGCGCGTCGTGTTCCGGCATGAAGCGCCTGCCGTCGGGCAGTTTCAGCAAGCCTCCCTCGCCGCGCACGGCTTCGGAAATGAGAAAGGATTTGGCCGCGGGATGGAACAGGCAGGTCGGGTGAAACTGGATGAATTCCATGTTGGCGATTGCGCAGCCCGCGCGCCAGGCCATCGCGATGCCGTCGCCGGTGGAAGTGTCGGGATTGGTGGTGTACAGATACGCCTTGCCCGCGCCGCCCGCGGCAATCAGCGTGTGGCGGTCGCCGATCGTCCTGACCTCGCCGTTCCTGTTGTCCAGCACGTATGCGCCCAGACAGCGATTTTCCGGCAAGCCCAGGTGCCTGCCGGTAATCAGGTCGATGGCGATATGCTGTTCCAGAATGGTGATGTTTAGATGCGCGCGCACCTTGCGGGTGAGGGTTTCCTGCACGGCAAGGCCGGTGGCGTCCGCCACGTGGATGATGCGGCGGGCGCTGTGGCCGCCTTCGCGGGTGAGGTGATAACCGGAGGCGTCCTTGGTGAAGGGAACGCCTTGCGCGATCAGCCATTCGATTGCCTGCCGCCCGTTTTCCACCACGAAGCGCGTGGTCTCAATGTCATTCAGATGCGCCCCGGCGACGCAGGTGTCCTGAATGTGGGCGGCAATGGAATCCTGATTGTCCAGCACCGCCGCGATGCCGCCCTGGGCGCGACGGGAAGCGGTTTCTTCCAGTTCGCGCTTGGCGATCAGCAGCACCCTGCAACGCGGAGCCAGGCGCAGCGCCGCCGCCTGCCCGGCCAGGCCGCTGCCGATGATCAGCGCGTCGAAATTCAGGGCGGCGGACACGGCGTTTTATCGATCCCGAAACAAGCGCACGGAAAGCTGCGCCCCCAGCCAGCCCAGCGCCGCGCCGCTGGCGATGAGGGCAACAACGTGTCCGAACGAGGGGCCGCGCAGGACGAAATCACTGCCGTACAGTGCCGCCAGACGTCCAACCGGCGGCGAGAGCGCCAGAACGCCGACCGCCAGCAGCAGGGATGCCGCCAAGCCGCCCAGACCGCCTTGCAGAATGCCGGAATAACAGAAGGGGCGGCGGATGAAGGCGTCCGTCGCGCCAATCAGGCGGGCGACCTCGATTTCCTCGGCTTGCCCCAGCACTTGCAGGCGAATGGTGTTGAAGGTGACGGCAACGAGGCCGACTGCGAACAGGATGGACAGCAGGTGCGCGGCCAGGCGTCCCAGACGCAGAAAGGCGTCGAAGCGCCTGATCCAGGCGGAATCAAGCTGCACGTGCGCCACGCCCGGCCATTCCGCCAGTGTCGCGCGCAGGATTTCCAGACGTTCCGGATCGGCAAGGCCGGGTTCGAGAATGAAGGCGTCGGGCAGCGGGTTCTTCGGCAGGCTGGCGATGATTTCCGCCATGCCTTCGCTGGCTTCCATCTGGCGCAGCGCCGTTTCGCGGGAGACGAAACGCCATTGACCGGGCAGCGCGGCATCCAGACGCTTTTCGATTTCGGCCAGCGTTTTCCCGTCGGCGCCAATCTGCATGAACAGGCTCATCTGCTGGGCGCCGCCGCTGTCGGCGCCCAGCGCCTTCAGGTTATCCAGGCACAGGTAACCGGCGGCGGGCAACGCCATGGCGATGCCGATCACCAGGACGGAAAGCAGGGTGTTGAGCGCGCTGTCCGCAAGCCTGCGAGCGGCGCGGACAAGAGCGGCGAGATGTTGGCGGAACCAGGTTTTCATGTCGTGAGCGCGCCGTGGTTGAGGGTCAGCACGCGCGCCGCCTGTTCGGGAAAGAGCATCCGCGGGGCGTGGGTGGCGATGATGACGGTAACGCGCACCTGATGGAAAGCGACGAAAAGATCAAGCACCTGCCGGGCGGATTCCTCATCCAGATTGGCGGTGGGTTCGTCGGCAATCAGGATGGTGGGGCGATTGACCACGGCGCGGGCAATGGCGAGCCGTTGCTGTTCGCCGCCGGAAAGGGCGATGGGGTTGGTTTTTTCCCGCGCGAGCAATCCGACTTTATCGAGCGCGGCGCGAGCGCGACGCTGCGCCTCCCTGGGCGCGAGACCGATGATTTCCAGGGGCAACAGCACGTTTTCCAGCGCCGGGCGATCAAACAGCAGTTTCTGATCCTGAAACACCAGTCCCAGGTTGCGGCGCAAAAAGGGCAGCGCGGCGGGACGCAGGGCGACGAGGTTTTGTCCATTGACGACGAGGCTGCCGGAAGTGGGGCGCTCGATGGCGGAAAGGAGCTTCAGCAAAGTGGTCTTGCCCGCGCCGGAATGCCCGCCGATCAAGACCATTTCGCCATCCGCGATTTCAAAGCCGACGTTCTTCAGCGCCTCGAAGCCGCCGGGATAACGCTTGCA
>JAITJU010000248.1 GCA_031278735.1 Zoogloeaceae bacterium | reverse complement strand
GGGACGGCACAGTTCGACGGACTTGTGGATGACGCCGCCCAGCAACTGCCGCGCGGGCAGCGCGGCGGACAACTCGTTGTCCGGGTCAAGGCATTTGAGCGGCCTGCCGTCCTGCCCCTGAAAGTACCACCACGGAATGCCGTTTTGCAGACAGACAATCAGGGTATGCGGCGCGATCAGCGCCCTGATTTCCGGCAGCGCCGGAAGAATCTGCTGACTTTTGACGGCAATCAACAGGGCATCGAACGCGCCCGCCTTGCGCGCCCCGGTTGCCGTGGTGACGGCAAGCCCGCCATCCTGCGGAAAAACCCGCAGGGTCGGCATGTCCGTTTCTTCCACATGGAGCGCGGATTGCGCGATTTTTCTGGCGGTTCCGGCGCGAGCGATCAGGCAGACAGAAAAGCCGCTGTCGGCCAAACGCGCCGCCAGATAGACGCCAATGGCGCCCGCGCCGAAAACGGCAATCCGCATACGCTTGCCGTTCACAATCCGCAAGCTGGTTTATCGCAGGAATGAAACAATCCGTTCCCTTTATTTGAATGCGAACCGGCCTTCCGCCGCCAGGTCTTCCAGGGGAAGTCGGAGCGTGGGGACTTCGCGTTCCCGCAGCGTCTGGGAGAGAATGTCGGGATTGCCCCTTCTTCCGATGACCACGGCGACCTCGACGGCATACCCTTCCGGGACTTTCAGGAGCGTTTTGGCGCCTTCCTTGTCGAAGCCCGTGATGATGTGCGCGAACCAGCCGGAAATGCTGGCCTGCAACGCAAGGTAGGCCACGGCCGCGCCGGTGTCGTAGGCGGCGCTGCCGGTTTCGATCGCCGATGTTCCTCCCGGCGGGACGAATTTCTGCTTGGAAATTGCAACGACAAGCGCCGATGCCCGTTCAGCCCATTCGCGGTTATAGGGAATCAGAAGGTCGAGGAAGGGTTTCCAGTGCGGAGTGTCCCGGCGGGCGTAGATAAAGCGCCAGGGCTGGGCGTTGTAGGCCGAAGGCGCCCAGCGCGCCGCTTCGAGGAATTGTTGCAGTTCGTTTTCGGAAATGCCGGATTCGTCGAAGGCGCGCGGCGACCAGCGATTGATGAAGATGGGGGCTATGCCCCGTTCGAGCGCGCGTGTCATGCTGAAGGGTTCCTTTCCGCAAAAAGTTGAAAAAGCGCCAGGAGCGATGGTAAACGAAGCCGTCCCGGCACCTTCCATTTTTTTACGCAATACATATATCTTTCGCGCTGATTCGCTTATCGGTTTTTATTCGTTTGCATTCGATCCTCTTCCTTTTACGCTTTGCCGTGTTCTCTCATCACGTCGAAGGAAGAAATCTCATGAGCGCACAACCGCCAAGACGCGCCCTCACACACCACGCCCTCACACGCGCCCTCACCCTTTTCCGCCTTGTCCGGCGCGTTATTTTCACGATTGTCCTGCCGCTCGGCATTGCCGTCGTCACATTCTGGAGCGGCGCCTCGTCGGCGCGGGCGGAAGAGGCGGCGTGGCCGACGCGGCAGATTACCCTGGTGGTACCCTGGTCGCCGGGCGGATCATCGGATGCCTTTGCCCGCATCATCGCCCAGGAACTCACGATCACGCTGGGACAGCCGGTAATCGTGGAAAACAAGCCAGGCGCGACCGGCGCCATCGGCGTGCGCCACGTCGCCCGCAGCAAGCCGGACGGCTATACCTTCCTCTTCGGCAACACCGTGTCGATGATCGGCAGCGTGGTATCCGCCGCGGCACCCGCGCAGTTCGACCCAATCCGGGATTTCGCGCCAGTCGTGCTGGTGGCGGAAACCTATTACATTCTCACCGCGCATCCTTCCGCCGGAATCCGGGATTTCCGGGAATTTCTGGCGTGGGCGCAGGATCCCGCCAAACCGCCGCTGGCGGTCGGCTCAACGGGCAACGGCGCGACCAGCGATATTTTGTACGATTACCTGATCCACAAACGCAAGGCCAATCTCACCAAAATCGCCTTCAAGGGCACCGGCCCCCTGGTGTCCGACCTTATCGCCGGACATCTGCCGATCGGATCCGCTGCCCTGTCCCTAGTCGCCAGCCACTACAAGGACAAAAAACTGTTTCCGCTGGTCATCGTGGGGAAGGAGCGCCTGCCGCAACTTCCCGACGTGCCCAGTGTGCGGGAGTTTGGACTGACCGCGCCCGACCTGAGCGTCTGGGATGGCGTATTCGCCCCGGCAGGCACGCCGCCCGCCATTATTTCCGCCTTTGCCGCCGCGATCAAAAAAGCCAATCAGAACGCGGTCTTCAAGGATCTCGCGGAGAAAAACGGCAGCGTTGTCGTCTCCACCAGCGGCGCGGAAGCCGCCGCGCGGCTCAAAAAAGATCTTGAAGAACGCCAGCGTTTCAAAGCGGAAATCGAACAGACGCAGACGCAATGAATTTGCCGATACGAAACGCCGCCTGCGCGATTCAGCGGTAAAAAACCTCTTTTCCATCAATCCACAAAAGGGATTCACATGAGCACAGACATCACGTTCACCGACGCAACCAACGCCGCCCGCGTCGAACTTGCCGCCGCCTGTCGGCTGACCCATCTGTTCGGCTGGACAGACTTGCTGGCGACGCACATCTCCATCCGCGTACCGGGCAGAAGCGACCGTTATCTGGTCAATCCGCTTGGCCTCCTGTTTGATGAGGTCAACGCCTCCTCCATACTGGAAGTTGATCTGCAAGGTCAGGTCATCGGCAACGCATACGGCGGCAAGGGCGATCTCAACCCGGCGGGAACGGTAATTCACGGCGCGATTCACGCCACCGGATCGCCGGAGGCCGAAGCCGTCATCCACCTGCACTCAAGAGAAGGCGTCGCCGTTTCCTGTCAGGCGGGCGGTCTTCTGCCGCTGACGCAGATGTCGCTGGTGATTCTGGAGGATGTGGCCTATCACGATTTTCATGGCGTGGTGCTGGACAATTCAGAACGGCAAGGCATCCTCTCCGACCTGGGCGGCAAGCATAGCCTGATCCTAAGAAATCACGGCACACTCAGCATTGGCCGCAACATGCCGGAAGCCTTTTCCCGCATCTGGCGCCTGGAACGCGCCTTCCGCTTCCAGCTTGCCGCGCAATCCGCCGGCGTCCCTTTGCAGCAACTGCCGCCAGAGGTCATCGCGCGCGGCGCGCAACAAGCCAAAGTCATTTTCGCCGATCAGTCCAATTTCCTGCCCGCCGGCAAACGCGAATGGGCCGCGCTCTTGCGGCGACTGGATCAGGCGCTGCCCGGCTATCGAAACTGACAAACTGACGAGCAAGACAAGAAAAAGGCGACGTTGGAAAACGTCGCCTTCTTGATGCACAGAGGACAGCCCGGAGGACGCGCGCCCCGTCAGGCCTTGGAAGCCGCCTTCCGTGTGGCGCTGCCCGCCGCCTTGGTAGTGGCGGGCGCGGCCTTTCTGGCGGCGCCGCCGATGCTGGCGGCCAAGGTCTTCATGTTGCTGTCGGCAATCTGAACTGCTTGCTGCGCCATGAAATTCAGACGATCAAACGCTTCGGAATTGGCCTGCAACAGGGATTTCATCGTGGAAGCGAAAATATCGCCGCCCGCGGGCATCTTGCTCTTGGTTTCTTCAATGGCGCTTTCCGCGCCATCGGACAATGTACGGTAATGTGTTTCCATCACTTCCGTGATGCCGCGTTGCGCTTCCAGCAACACGTCATAGGCATTGTGGTAGAAGCTGCGCACGTTGTCCAGGCTAGGCGCGGCAATGGCGGACTGCACGGAAAGCAGTTCCTTGGGATCCTTGGTAGCGGTCAAGGCTTCCGCATTCTTCGCGCCTTCATGGATGCCTTCCCGAATGGTGTTGAAATTGAGCGCCGCCAGCTTTTCGATGCTGTCCAGCGCCTTGCGCGCCATGGAAAGCAAGGCTTCGGCATTGGCATTGCCGATGGCGACAATCTGCTCGGAATTCTTGTTGGTCATTGAGTTCTCTCCTTTTGACACAAGGTTACAAAGAAAGTTGAGTGGAAACATTTTTGGTGCAGATGAAATATGATAACAAAAGCATTCAGAAAATGCCTAGCGAAAAATGCAGGAAGGCTGAAAACGTCGAAAGTACATGCTTCCGCGTCGCGCGGATTTTTCAGGAAAAGAGCCGCGGCAGCCCGTCCAGTCCGCAAAAATTGAGCGCCACGTTTGCTCTGGCGCGCGTGGCGGGTTTGGCGCGATAGGCCACGGAAAGCCCGGCCTCCGCCATCATCGGCAAATCGTTCGCGCCATCGCCCACGGCGATCACCTGCGCCTGCCGCAACCCCTGCTCCCGCTTCAGACGCCGCAACTGTTCGGCCTTGACTTCGGCGTCGACAATTTTGCCCGCCACCCGTCCGGTCATCTTGCCGCCCACGATTTCCAATTCATTGGAAGTGGCAAAATCAAGTCCCAGTTCGATGCGGAGACGCTCGGTGAAATAAGTGAAGCCGCCGGAAAGCAGAGCCGTGCGCAAACCCGCCGCCCGCGCCGCCGCCAGCAGTTCGCGCGCGCCCGGCGAAAGACGCAGGCGCTCCGCATACACTCGCGCCAGTACGCGCGCGTCCAGACCGGCAAGCAGCGCCAGGCGACGGCGCAGACTTTCCGGGTAATCAATATCGCCCCGCATGGCCGCTTCCGTCACAACCGCCACCTCGGATTTTTTGCCCGCGAAATCGGCCAGCTCGTCAATGCACTCGATGGCAATCAGGGTGGAATCCAGATCAAAGGCAATCAGGCGGTAATCCGAAAGGCGCGCGTCGGCGGGCATGAAAGCCCAGTCCACCCGCGCGGACTCGAAGACGGACAGCAAGGCGTCAAAGGCCGCGCCGCGCGTCGCACCCTCCAGCCGCGCCGCCCGCAACGAGCCGGGCGTCGGCAACGCGTCCGGCAAAACCCGCCGCGCGCCCGTCGCCGCGCGCGCTTCTTCCAGCAAATCCCCGGACAGCGCCTCACCCAGCAAAACCAGATCCACTGCATCCATAACGCAAAAACCCGCCAACACGAATAACGCGCCATTCTACTGAATTGGCCACGCGAAAGGATGCCTTCGACGTCCGCGCAAGGCCATCGCATTCGCCTTTGGGGAGGCGCAACGCTCTCTCGCGCGCGGCAATGCGCGGTCAAGAAGGGGTATCGGAACAAAAGGGCGAACCGTTCTTGATGCGGAAGATTGAGAGCAGAACCATGGGGGCGACCGCGCCTCGATCGCCCGAATGCGAACAGAGAACGCCGAGGACAGGCCGCCGCGTGTTTTGGCCGCGCCTTTTCTGGCGCGTTTTCCCGTTTTCAGGTATTGTCTGTCCCTCGCTTTGCGCGACGGCAATATTCTGAAATCCATCTCGAATTCTGGGCAAACACGATGTCAAATTATGTGGTCGTAACCGGCGCCGCCGGATTCATCGGGTCGAATCTGGTCAAGGCGCTGAACGCGCGGGGCGAGCAACGGATTATCGCGGTAGATGACCTGACGCGCGCCGACAAGTTCAGGAACCTCGCCGATTGCGAGATCGCCGATTATCTGGACAAGGATGATTTCATCGCGCGCATCCAGAATGGGCATTTCGACGGCGAAATCGAGGCCGTCCTGCATCAGGGCGCGTGTTCCGACACGCTGGAAACCGACGGCCGCTACATGATGGAAAACAATTACCGCTACTCCTGCATCCTGCTCAACTGGTGTCAGGATCAGGAAGTGCCGCTGCTGTACGCTTCCAGCGCCGCGACCTATGGCGGCGGCGCGATTTTCCGGGAAAAACGCCAGTACGAGGCACCGCTGAACATTTACGGTTATTCCAAATTTCTGTTCGATCAGATAGTGCGCCAGCGCCCGCCGGGAGGCTCGCAAGTGGCGGGGCTGCGCTATTTCAATGTCTATGGCCCGCGCGAGCAGCACAAGGGAAACATGGCGTCCGTGGCCTTTCATCACTATCACCAGTTCAGGAACGAAGGCCGCGTCAAACTCTTCAAGGGATCGCACGGCTACGCCAACGGCGACCAGCAGCGGGATTTCGTTTTCATCGACGACGTGGTGCGCGTCAATCTCTTCTTCCTCGAACATCCGGAAAAATCCGGCATCTTCAACTTGGGATCCGGCAGCGCGCAAAGCTTCAACGCGGTGGCGCGCGCCGTCATCAACGGCTGCCGCGCGCTGGCGGGCGAAGCGCCGCTGGATATGGAAGAAATCATTCAGCGCGGCCTGCTGGAATACATTGATTTCCCGGAAGCCCTGCGGGACAAGTACCAGCCTTTCACGCAAGCCGACCTGACGCGCCTGCGCGCCATCGGCTACGCCACGCCGTTCGCTTCCGTG
>JAITJU010000080.1 GCA_031278735.1 Zoogloeaceae bacterium | reverse complement strand
TTCTTTTTCTCTTCCTTTTTATCTTTCCGCAGGGCGATATCCGGCGTTTTTACGGGGACGGGATCCGACTGCTGGAATTCTGGCGGCGGATTGCTGCGAGGCAAGGCGGCGGTCGGGCGCGGCGTCGGCGACCAGAGTTCCACTTCCACTGGCGCGTATTCGGTTTTCCACTGCACACCCAGAAAAAGCGCCAGAACCAGCAAACCGTGCATGGCGACGGTAATGATGAGCGCCTGTTTTCTCCCAGGCTCCGGCGGTATTTCTGACGGAGGCATGACAAACGCTATTTACGCGCAGTTTCCAGACCAACGCGTGTAAACCCGCTGGCCCGGATTTCATCCAGCGCCATGAGCACCGATTCGTAGCGGGCGCTCTTGTCGCCCGCCACCAGAACGGCGGGTTGAGGTGTTTTTGCCTGCTCCGCCGCCAGCAGGGCGGCAAGTTCCGCTTTGTTCACGACGCGCGCGCCGCCGTCCCGATCCACGAACTTCAATGCGCCGTCCGCGCCGACTTCCACGCGCAGCGGGTTTTCCGGCGCGACGTTGGATTTTTCGACGCTGGGCAGATTGACGGATCCAGTTTGCATCATCGGCGCGGCGACCATGAAAATTACCAGCAGCACGAGCATGACGTCGATGTAGGGAACGACGTTGATTTCGTTTTTCAGGCGGCGTTGGCGCATGGCGAATCCTGTTTTCTATCGCATCTGGCGCTGAAGGATGTTGGAAAACTCTTCCATGAAGGATTCGTAGCGCGTCGCCAACCGGTCGATGTCATGGGAAAAGCGGTTGTAGGCAAGCACGGCGGGGATGGCGGCGAACAGGCCCATGGCTGTGGCGACCAGCGCCTCGGCGATGCCGGGCGCGACGGAAGAAAGCGTCGCCTGCCCCACGTTGCCCAGGGCGCGAAAGGCGTGCATGATGCCCCAGACCGTGCCGAACAGCCCGATATAGGGCGAAACGGAACCGGCGGAAGCCAGAAAGGCAAGGTGCGCTTCCAGCGCATCCATCTCGCGTTGATATGTGGCGCGCATGGCGCGGCGAGCGCCGTCGATCACGTCGCTGGCTTCCAGACCCTTTTGCCCCTTCAGTTTGGTGAATTCGCGGAATCCCGCCTCGAAGACGCGCTCCATGCTGCCAGCATGGCGATGTCCCGTGGCGGCGCTGTTGTAAAGATGCTGTAAGTCGCCGCCCGACCAGAAATCGCGTTCGAAACGCTCGGTCTTCCGGCGCGCGTCGCGCGTGGCAAACCATTTCACGCAAATGTAAAAACAGGACATCAGGGAAACCACCGTCAGCAAGGCCATGACGGCCTGCACGACGCCGCTGGCGTTGAGCACCAGTTGCAGGATGGACATATCCTGGGTGAAGTTCATGGGCGAGATTCCAGTTTTTCCCGCATACGGTGCGGAATGGGCGCGACGATTATGCGGGCGTTTCCCCCTTCGCCCGTGACGCGGACCGCGACGATGGAAACGCGCCCCGTCACGATCGGCTTCCCGTTTCTGGATGCCGACTGCGTTAGATCGATGCGGGCGCGTCCGATGTTTTCCACGGAGAGGCTGATATCCAGCAAGTCATCCAGCCGCGCCGGCGCGAGATAATCCAGCGTCACGCTCCGCACGACAAAAACGACGCCTTCGTCGTGCAACAGCGTCGACTGCTCGCAACCCAGCGCGCGCGCCCATTCCGAACGGCAGCGTTCAAAAAATTTCAGGTAATTGGCATAGTACACCACACCGCCTGCGTCGGTGTCCTCATAATAGATGCGAACCGGAATGGAAAACATGGGCAATACCAGGGGCAAGTTCAGAATGGAGGGGCATTCTACTGCATAGAGGTTCAGAAGTCAGGGAAAAGCAATGGGAAAGACCGTGCAGCCGTGCGTTGGCGGCAAGGCTTCTATCTGGGTTTCCCCTTCTCGCGAGCTTCGCCCGGCGAATTTTTTCCTGATCCCTGCTCAGTTATCACTCAGTTATCATCATCCAGCGCCAACGCCTTTTGTTGGCGGGTGATGAATTCCTGCATACTGTCGATGCCGCGCATTTGCAGGATGGCGTTGCGCACGGCGGCTTCGATGAGCACGGCGAGGTTGCGTCCCACCACGACAGGGATGACGACCTTGCGGACATGGACGCCGAGGATTTCTTGGGTTTGCGCGTCCAGCGGCAGGCGGGGCGTTTCCGCGCCGAGTGCCGGCTTTTGCAGGTCGACGATGAGTTTCAGCTTCATTTTGCGGCGCGATGCCGTTTCGCCAAAAATGGCGCGGATGTTCAGGAGACCCAGGCCGCGCACTTCCAGATAGTCCTGCAACATGCCGGGGCAGCGTCCTTCCAGGGTGGAGGGCGCGATGCGCGCAAGCTCGACCACGTCGTCCGCCACGAGGCCATGTCCGCGTGAAATGAGTTCAAGGGCAAGCTCGGATTTTCCAATGCCGGAATCGCCGATGATCAGCACGCCCATGCTCAACACGTCCATGAAG
Organism: Zoogloeaceae bacterium; assembly: GCA_031278735.1. Classification (GTDB taxonomy): domain Bacteria; phylum Pseudomonadota; class Gammaproteobacteria; order Burkholderiales; family Rhodocyclaceae; genus Azovibrio. The sequence continues at coordinate 7,814 of JAITJU010000080.1, read as the reverse complement.
ACGCCATGCACGGAAGTCGTGTCGGCCAGACGCCGCGCCAGGTAGATGCGAAGCTGGTCGATGACGGCGGCGCAGGGTTTGTCTGAGGTGAAGAGCGGCGTCTGCGTGGTTTCGCAGAGGTCGCGCAAGGCTTCCGGGACGGACAGGCCGTCGGAAACGATGATCGCGGGCGGCATGGCGGCGACGAGTTCGCCGACCTGCTTGGAAAATTGCGCGCTGGAAACGCGCTGGAGCCATTCGATTTCCGCCGGACCGAAGACTTGCAGGCGCTCCGGGTGAATGAGATTCATGTGGCCGACGACATCCGCGCCATAATTGCCGGATTCCTTGAGGCTGATGTGCCGCTTGGCGGCAATGGCAATCTCCCAGTTCAGTTCCAGCTTGTCGCGGTGGTCTTCAAAGAGTTGGACGAGACTGATTTCCTGCATGGCGGCGTTCCGGGAGACGCGAAATTCAGATGGCGGCGAATATGTCGCGCGCGCTGGCGGCGTCCGGCGCGGCAAGGAGCTTTTCGCGGAAGTCGCGCTCGGCGAAACAGGTCGCCAGCGCCGCGAGGATTTGCAGCGATTCTTCCGTGGCCTGTTCCGGCGCGAGCAGGACGAAAATAAGCTGCACTGGGCGTTCGTCTGGCGCGTCGAAGTCAATCGGATGCCGCGGTCGGATAAAGGCGCCCAGCGTCTTTTTCATGCCCTTGACGCGCCCGTGCGGGATGGCGACGCCTTGTCCCAGCGCCGTCGATCCCAGCTTTTCGCGGGTCAGCAGGTTTTCAAAGACGACAGCGCGCTCAATGCCGCAACTGTTTTCGAGGCATAGTCCCGCCTCCTCGAAAATCCGTTTTTTGCTGTTGGCGTCCAGGTCAAGAAGAATATGATCTTCTGGCAAGAGGGAAACGATAGGGTTCATGGTGATGTGCCGAAAACACTTCCGCCAGAATGTTGTTTCTGGCGGAAGGATTCGGACTTACTCCGCAAGGTGACTGGCGACTTTGTTGCCGCGGTGGTGATCGCCGAGTTTCTGTTTGTGCTTTTGCACTTGACGGTCCAGTTTGTCGCACATGCTGTCGATGGCGGCATAGAGGTCGTTTTCGCTGCTTTCCACGAAAATTTCACGCCCCGGCACATGCACGGTGACCTCCGCTTTCTGTTTGAGCTTTTCGACGGAAAGAATGGCGGTGATGCCCGTAACCCGCTCGAAGTGGTTGATGACGGGCGAGAGCTTGCTTTCCACGTAGTCGCGCAGCGCGGGCGTGACTTCGACATGGTGGCCGCTGATTTGCAGATTCATGTTTTCTCCTTGTGTCTACAGTGTCTTGCGTAAATTGACGGGCGGGATGTTGAGCGCCTCACGATATTTTGCCACGGTGCGCCGCGCCACGACGACCCCCTGTCTGCCCAGTATTTCGGATAATTGACTGTCCGACAAGGGTTTTGTGCCACTCTCCGCCCCGATCAATTGCTTGATCAGGGCGCGGATGGCCGTGGCAGAGCAGGCGCCGCCGCTATCGGTGGACACATGGCTGCCAAAAAAGTATTTGAGTTCAAAAATTCCGCGCGGCGTAGACATGTATTTCTGACTGGTGACGCGCGATACGGTGGATTCGTGCAGATCGAGGATGTCGGCGATTTCCCTTAACACCAGCGGTCGCATGGCGACTTCGCCGTGCTCGAAAAACTTGCGCTGGCGCTCGACGATGGCTTGGGAAACGCGGGCAATGGTATCGAAGCGTTGCTGCACATTCTTGATCAGCCAGCGCGCTTCCTGCAACTGGCCGGAAAGCGCGCCGTCGCCGCGCCGCTGCCCGGCGAGAATTTCGGCGTACAGGCGATTGATGCGCAGCTTGGGATAGGCGTCGGGATTGATTTGCGACACCCAGCGCCCCCGCACTTTCCGGACGATGACGTCGGGAATGATGTAGCGAACGTTGAGCGGCGTGAAACTCGCGCCGGGACGCGGATCGAGACGGACAATCAGGGCGTGGGCGGCCTTCAGTTCCTCGCTGGCGCAGCTCATCTGCTTCATGATTTTGCCGAAATCGCGCCCGGCCAACAGATCGAGACATCGTTCGACGATCGACAAGGCCAGATCGCGCGAGGGAGAAGCGGTCATCGCCTTGAGTTGCAGGCTCAGGCATTCCCGCGGCGAACGCGCGCCGACGCCGGTCGGATCGAGGCTTTGCAGCTGCTTCAGGGCGATTTCCAGATCGTCGATGTCGATTTCGTATTCCGGAGGAATGGTCTCCTGCAATTCTTCCAGAGAGGCGGAAAGATAGCCGTCGTCGTCCAGGCCTTCCGCGAGAAAGCGGATCAACGCCTTGTCCTTGTCGGAAAAGCGGGAAAGATTGATCTGCCAGCAGATGTGGTCGTGCAAGGTGGCGGTAGCGGGCTGCAGATCCTGGGCGTCGGCTTCCTCGTCGTCGCGGCTGGCGCCGCTGGAATTGCCGTAGCTGCCGCTATCCTGGAACCAGCGATCTTCCTCGACATCCGCGGGAGAAAGCTCCGCGCGTTCCGGCGTTTGGCGTTCGCCGCCATTGACGTCGACCGTCTCGCGGTCGTCGCGGGCGATGCTTTCCTTGCCGTTCATGCCGTTGCCGACAGGCTCATAGACGCGGAGGTTTTCTTCCTCGCGTTCCAGGAGAGGGTTGTCTTGCAGGTATCGCTCGATCTCCTGATTCATGTCCAGGGTCGACAGTTGCAAGAGCTTGATCGCCTGTTGCAGCTGCGGCGTCAGCGCCAGTTGTTGGGAGAGCTTGATTTGCAGGCTTGGCTTCATGCGGAGAATGGAATTCCTGAGAATGCCGTTGGGTTACAGGCGGAAATGCTCGCCCAGATAGACTTTTCGCACGGTTTCATTATAGACAATCTCCTCCGGCGTGCCCCGCACCAGCACTTTGCCCTCATTGATGATCCAGGCGTGATTGCAGATGCCCAGCGTCTCGCGCACGTTGTGGTCGGTAATCAACACGCCTATGCCTTGTTCGGTCAGAAAACGGATGATTTTCTGGATGTCCAGCACGGCAATGGGGTCGACGCCGGCAAAGGGTTCGTCGAGCAGGATGAAGCGCGGATTGGTCGCCAAGGCGCGGGCGATTTCCACCCGCCGCCGCTCGCCGCCAGAAAGCGCCGCGGCGGAGGTATGGCGAACGTGAGTGATGTGCAGTTCTTCCAGCAGGTGTTCCAGTCGCTCGTTGATTTCCTCCTGTTCGTATTTTTGCAGTTCCAGCACGGCCTGGATGTTTTCCATCACGTTGAGTTTTCTGAATACCGAGGCTTCCTGCGGCAGATAGGAAAGTCCCAGCATGGCCCGTTTGTGCATGGGCAGGTGGGTGATGCGCGTCTCGTCGATGAGAATCTCGCCGCCATCGGAGGCCGCCAGGCCGACGATCATGTAAAAACAGGTGGTCTTGCCCGCGCCATTGGGACCCAATAATCCCACCACTTCACCGCTGCGCACTGTGAAGGACACGTCGAAGACCACGGTGCGCGACTTGTAGCGTTTCATGAGATTGCGCGCCGTCAGCGTGCTGTTCGTTTCCGTCTCACGCATTTCCCGCCTCGTCTTCTTCGAGTGCGGCGCGCAAAACCTGCCGGATGCTCGCCGCGGAAAATCCGCGATAACGCAAGAATCGCTGCTGGCGGGCGCGTTCGCTCTGGGTGTCGGGCAACGCGCCGAATCTTTTTTGCCATACGGCCTGACAGCGCAACGCCTCATCCTGACTATTCGCCAGCGCCGCCGCGATGGAGCCGTCATCCAGACCGTCCTGGCGCAGCTCGTGCGCGATCCGGTCGTTGCCGTAGCGCCGTCCGCGCGCATTGACGCGGTTTTCTGCGTAACGCGCGTCCGAAAGCTGCTGCCGGATGGAGAGGTCGTCCAGCAGGCGTTCCAGCGTCTCGGCGGAATCCGCCAGCGGCGAAAGCCGTTTGGCCAGCGTGGCGCGGCTGAATTCCCGCCGCGCCAGCAAATCCAGCGCCTTTGTCCGCAAGGCGGGCAGCGCCCCTGGCGCGTCCGCCGTCCGCGGGGCATTTTTAAGCGGCATCGGCGCCCGAATTTCCATCCGCCGCCGCAAGTTTGCCGCCGCCTGCCTTGTTCAGTTGTTTCTGACGCGCGGCAGCGCGTATGCCGGTTTCGATTTCCTTTGTGACGTCTGGATGCGCTTTCAGGAATTCGCGCGTGTTGTCCTTGCCCTGGCCTATCTTGTTGCCCTTGTAGGCGTACCATGCGCCGGACTTGTCGATCAGCTTGTGCTCGACGCCCATTTCGATGATTTCGCCTTCCCGCGAGATGCCCTCGCCATAGAGAATATCGAAAAGCGCTTCCTTGAAGGGCGGCGCGACCTTGTTTTTCACCACTTTCACGCGGGTTTCGTTGCCGATGACCTCGTCGCCTTTCTTGATTGCGCCGAGGCGGCGGATATCCAGGCGCACGGAAGCGTAGAACTTGAGCGCGTTGCCGCCGGTCGTCGTTTCCGGGTTGCCGAACATGATGCCGATTTTCATGCGGATCTGGTTGATGAAAACCACCAGGGTATTGGTTTTCTTGATGTTGGCGGTGAGTTTTCTGAGCGCCTGGCTCATGAGGCGGGCGTGCAGGCCCATCATGGAGTCGCCCATTTCGCCCTCGATTTCCGCTCTGGGCGTCAGGGCGGCCACCGAGTCGATGACGATGATGTCGACGGAGCCGGAGCGCACCAACATGTCGGCGATTTCCAGCGCCTGTTCGCCGGTGTCGGGTTGGGAGATCAGCAATTCGCCAACATTGACGCCCAGCTTTTGCGCGTACTGCGGGTCAAGCGCGTGCTCCGCGTCGATGAAGGCCGCCGTGCCGGAAAGTTTCTGCATTTCCGCCACCGCCTGCAGGCAAAGCGTGGTCTTGCCGGAGGATTCCGGGCCATAGACTTCCACCACGCGACCGCGCGGCAGACCGCCCACGCCCAGCGCCATGTCCAGCCCCAGCGAGCCGGTGGATACCACCTGTATGCCCTCGTCGATCTCGGCCTCGCCCATTTTCATGATGGAACCCTTGCCGAACTGTTTCTCAATCTGCGCCAATGCGGCCGCCAGCGCCTTTGCCTTGTTTTCATCCACCATAAAGAATCCTTCCGAACAGAGTAGCGCCGTATTATGGCACATTGGCGATCGGCGGTCAGAAATCCATTGAATCCGGGTGACCGGCCACATTTGGAAAAATGGCCGAAGGCCGGGAATGGAGGCGTATGCGCCTGATGTTTGCCGCGTTGGCGGGATGCGCCGCGTTACTCAGGGGTGGCCATGCCTTGACGGACGGGTCGGTAAACGAAATTGCCGACGATCGCGGCATTGGATCGGCATCAAAACGACCAGGAGAGCGCCGCGCCGCTGACGGAATGGCTGACGGGGAAGGCGTCGGGGTATTTTGCGGGGCGGGCGGTGAAGAGGTCGTAATGAAGGGTTCCGGCGGTTTTGAGCTGTCCGCGCAGGCCGATGCCATGGCCTTCGAGATAGGAACCGGCGAGCCATTGGGTCGAGGGGCCGGAGACGTGGCCGGAATCCCAGAGGAGGTATATCTGATGACCTGGGGAAAAGTGCCAGGCGAATTCGTTGCGCCACCAGGAGCCGCGTTCGGCCATCAGGGTCATTTCGCCGTCGAAGCCGCGCACGGTGTAGCGATTGCCGATGGAAATCCGGTCTTGCGGGATCAGGGGCGTCTGGTTCCACTGCGCGTGCACCTGGGAGGAAAGGGAGAAAGTCTGTCCGAATGCGGGAAAAGGCCAGCCCAGGGAGAGATCGGCGGTGATGAGGCGCATGCGGGAGGTTCCCTCGCCGGAATTTTCTTCCGGGGCGGGGAGGGCGCGATGCGCGCCGGTGCCGCGCCGGTATTGCGCCTGGGCGCGCAAGGCGGCGTTGCCGAGATATTCCGTGTGTTCGAGGGAAAGATGCCATCCGGCCATGCGCCGACGCTGGATGGCGAGTTCCGCGTCGTCGATGTAGTTGCGGCTCGATCGGATCCATGCTCCGGCGCCGAGGGTGGTTTTCCGGCTGTCGTCGCGGTACAGATGACGTTTCAGGGTAAGATCGTGATGGTCGCTCCAGCCCCAGTACAGGTAGTTGGTGAAGTAACCGGCGACCGCCTGCCGGTATTCATTGTGATGAAAGCCGTAGGCGAGCGACCAGTCGGCGAAGGGGACGGAATAATGAAAACCGTAGCCCTTCGTGCCGGATTTCCATTTCTGCCCGTAGCCCTTGATATCCTTCTTATGTCCCAGATCGTGACTGTAATAGGCATAGAAGGTGTCGGAGAAGCCGAAGGGGTTTTCCAGCGAAATGACGGCGGTTCCCTGGTTCTTGCCGGTCCATTTTGAGCCGGAATCATCGAAGCTCAGGGTGAGGCGCAGGGGGAAGCCCTGTTTCCAGCGCACCAGGATATCCGATTCGCCCGGCGCGTCGGCGGCAACGATCTCGAAATCAGCCTGTACCGACGCAAGACGGCGAAAGTTTTCCAGGGCGGTTTCGAGGTCGCGCAGATTGAGCAGATCGCCTTCGCGCATGGGGAATTCATTGCGAAAGAACTGGGTTCTGGCGGCGTTTCCCGCCCAGTCGCCGCGGTCGGGGATATGTTCAAAACGGATCTGGCGGATTTTTCCAGGAAGGAGGAGAAAGTCGATTTTTCCCGCCTTCACGTCCTGGGCGGGCGCGACGATACGGGTGGTGACGTATCCCTGCCGGATGGCGTGATCCTGCAAACGGGTCATGAGGAGGTTGATGCCGCGCGCGCCGACGCACATGCCGGGGACGAAGCCCTGTTCTTCCAGCGTGTCATCGAGCAAGGCGCGAAAGCGCCCGGATTCTTCCCCGGATAGGGTGATGGCATGAATCGGAAAGCAGGGCGTTTCGTCATCCGCGAGGCGAAATTCCGGGGAAGGAGGCGCGTCCTGCCGCAGCCGCACATCGCCGTCGGGCGTCATGCGCTCTTCCAGTTGTCTTTGCCGGTTCTGGTGGCGCAGGTATTCCTCTGTGCCAATGTCGGCCAGGACGGGCGGGCAGACGACAAGGAGGACGAAGAACGCGGCCCATGTCGCGCGAGGGATTTTGTTCATCCGCTTATCCTGTTCAAAAAGGCGTGATTTTGTCCTGTTTTTTCGAGAATTGGCATCTTGTTTCTTCCATGATTTGCTGTCAGAATTTTTTCCAGTGTCGTTCCTATTTTTTATTCGTCATCATGCCCATGTCCAGATCGCTGTATATCTGTGTTTTTCCGTGGTTTTTGTCGTGCGGGGTTTTCTTGTCGCCGTTGCGAGCGCAGATTGTGCCGGATTCTGGCGTGTCGGGACAAAAGCCGGTGGTGCTGTCGACGGGGAATGGATTGCCGCTGGTGAACATCGTGACGCCGACGGCGGGTGGCGTGTCGGTGAATGGGTACCGTCAATTCGATGTGCAGCGAGAGGGGGTGGTACTGAACAACAGCCATGATCCGCTGGTTGATACGCAGATAGGCGGTCCTGTGGAGGCGAATCCGTTTTTGGCGGGGGGTTCGGCGCGTGTGATTGTGAATCAGGTGAATGCGTCGAATCCGTCGTATCTTCTGGGTCCGTTGGAGATCGCGGGGAAGCGCGCGGAGCTGGTGATTGCGAATCCGTCGGGGCTGGAGGTGAATGGGGCGGTGTTTTTGAACGCGAGCCGGACGACGCTCCTGGCGGGGCGGGTGAATTTTCTGGATGGGGGATTGACGGGTTATGGGGTGGAGGATGGCGTGATCCGGATCGAGGGGTTGGGTCTGGACGCGCGGCAGTCGGGCTATACGGAGTTGCTGGCGCGGGCGGTGGAGGTCAATGCGAGGATCCA
>JAITJU010000079.1 GCA_031278735.1 Zoogloeaceae bacterium | reverse complement strand
AGGGTGCCCGAAGGGCGGGAGAGGGCGTCCTTCCCTCCGGCGCGAGAGCGCCGCTGATGTATATCGATCCGCCCGGATCAAAAGCGGTAGCTGGCCTGCACGAAGCCGCTCAAGCCCTTACGCTGTCCGAGCAGGCCGGCGGCGGTGGCGTCCAGGCGCCAGTTTTTGGTCACGGTCCATTCGACACCCGCTTCGATCACCGCGCTGTGGCCCCGCGTTTCCGGCTCCTTGGCGATCCTCGCGCCGTCCAGCCTAGCCCGCGCGCGTCCGTCGAACTCGTATTCCCAGCCCAGGCCCGCGTGCGCGCGCAGCGTCTTGCCCACTACGCGGCGATACCGCGCGCCCAGGCGCGCGCGCAGGGAGTCGGCGTTGTCGAAGGAGAGTTTTTCTCCCGCGCCGGTCTTTACCGTATCGCTCTCCTGGCGTGTCCACAGGAGACGGGCGTAGGTGAGTAGTTGCTCTTGCTGTCGTAGCGCAGGTCGGCGGCGCTTCCTTGGCCGTCGAAGTCGGCCTTGGCGCGCGTCCCAGGCGGAGGGCGCCTTCCAGGTAGAGGCGCCTGGAGTACTTGGCAAGGGTCTGTTTGGCGAATACGCCGACGCCGTGGTGCCAGGTGTCGCCCTCTCCCCGTCCGAGGCGGCTGTAGCCGTCGTAATTGCCGATGCCGCCTTCCACGAAGACGCCGGCGGTCAGCGCGCCCAGCGAGTTTTCCGCGTCCAGCGCGCCGCCCAGCAGGAAGCTTGCGCCCTGGTGTTCGATGCTGGAGCCGGTACGGGTTTTGATGTTGTCGCCCCGCATGGAGAAAAAGGAGCGGAAGCGAAATTCGGCGGGGGTTTCGTAGCGCGGTTCCTGCTTGTCCAGCGCCGTGAGCAGATGATCCGCGCTGCTGGTGAGGGCGCCCAGGCGGGCGGAGGCGCCGTAGAGATACGCTCCCGCCTTGTCCTGGTTGATCTTTCCCCGCAGCGTGGCGGTCAGCAGTTTGTTGTTTTCCAGCGCGACGTCGAAGCTGTAGTCGGTCGCGCCGAAGGTGGAGACGGGGGAGGCGACGGAGCCGGTAATGGAGCCGGTGCTTCCCGTGGCATCGATCAGGTAGACGCTCTCGCCCACGCCGAGGGCGGTGGGCTTGCCCGAAAGCGCCACGGCGACGGTGGCATTCGTACCCAAATCCACGCTGTCGCTGCCGGTGAGGGTGAGAATGCTTTGCTCCTTGGCAATGTCGGCGGGCAGGGTGAAGAGGTAGTGTTCAAAGTTGGCGATGGAGGCTGTGGTGTTTCCGAGCCAGTTGTCCAGATGCAGGGTGTTGCCGGTGCGGAGATCGCCGGATGAAGAATATGTATTTCCGCCGTAGAGCATGAAGACTTGGCTGATGTTGGCGCTGCCGCTGATGGCGACGGTGTTGTTCGTGGCGGTGCCAGAAATAGCGGCGTACCCGCCATGGACTTGGCCGGTCACGGTTCCGCCGCTGATGGTGACGGTGTTGTTCGTGGCAGTGCCGGAATAGCTGTACCCGCCATAGATGTCTTGACTGACGGTTCCGTTCATCAGCTTGACCGTGTTGTCGCTGACGGAAACACTCGCCGTGTTGCTGAACCCGCCAAAGACAAACATGGGGGCGGCACCGGTCGAATAGTCAATGGTAATGGTGTTGCCGCTGGTGCTGGTGTAACCAGAGGGGGCGAGGGTATTGGATGTGCCGGAGAAGGCGAACGACGGGAGCGTATTTTGCAGTGGGGGGATTGTACCGTCATAGTTGATTTCTTCTCCCAGCGCGGGCGGCGCCAGTGCGCAGGAGAGGCTGACGAGGCTGGCGATCAGGCTGCGGGAGAGGAGGGTGTTTTCAGCGCGGGCGGCGCGAGGGGGGGACTATTGTTTCCATTTCAGTCTCCAGGGGATGAGGGAAGGGCGTGACGGGCCTGGCGGGAACCTGGGGATGGCATTGGCTCGCGGAAAACCACATTGCCGGATGCGGCGCGGGGAAGTATGGCACGAACGCGGGGGATAAGCCAAGGTCTTGCGCCGGGCGTGATTGAAAGTGAGGGAAACCCGGTCATTGCGAGGCAAGAGGATGCGCCGCGGCAATCCAGGCGGTCTTGCGGATCGCCGCGGCGCGCGGCCCGGGCCATGACGGGGATGGATTCGTCAAAGGCGGGCGCGGCGAGGCCGGCCGGAAGGCCGCCTGGATTGTTTCGCTCGCTTTGGACGGGGGAGGGGGCAAATGCAAATGCGATCGCCCTGGGGCAGGATGCCGTGAGCGCCTCTGGCAAAACATCCCCGAGAGAGACGGGACAGGCTGTGCCAGGTCTTCCGAAACAAACCCCAAGCACGGATAGTAGATACAAGACTCAACATGTGCCACAGAACCGGGCAGGTCTAAAAATTCCTGACATCCGTTCCCTTGAAAATTGATCTTCGCTCGCCGCGCCAAGTACTATGTATACACTGACGCGGCGGCACGCTGCCGATGGTGTGGATCGCCTCTCCCAGTCGCTGTTCGACGCCAGCGTCGACCCGAATCGCGCCAGACCGAGCCGGAGTTCCTGGAGCGCATGTCTTCCGTGGAGAATGTATGATGAGCGAATTTGGCAGCCCAACGATAAAGCATGCGCCCGCGAGAATTCGCTCGGTATCCATTGAGGGTTTCCGTAGCTTGCGCGATATTCAGCATCTGGAATTACCCCGGCTTGCGGTGCTGATCGGCGCCAACGGCTCGGGCAAGTCGTCGCTGATTCGTTTTTTCGAGATGTTGAGCTGGATGCTCAAGTCGCAAAAGCTGGAAGAGTTCGTGCTTCAACAGGGGGGTGGCGATGACCAGTTTTTCATGGGCGCGCGCAAGACGCCTCGCATCCATGCCGAGATCCAGTTGGAAACCGGCAAGGGCCTGAACGAATACCGATTCGACCTGACGCATTTGTCTGCCGGCGATACGCTGATGGTTTTGAATGAGGCCTATCGCCACGGCGGTTCCACGGCGGGAGGGCAGGCAGACTGGACGGAAATCGGCGAAGTGGGCAAGGAGGCAAAGCTGCCCGATCAGGCGAACGAGACGGCCAGAAGCATCTGCAAGCTGTTGTGCCAGTGCGCGACCTATCAGTTTCACGATACGTCCGCACAGGCCCCCATGCGTCAGCGCTGGGATATTACCGATTCGGTACGATTGAGGTCAAACGGCGGCAATCTGGCTGCCGTATTGCTTGACCTGCGCGAAAACGACGCGCCACGTTACAAGCAACTTGTCTGGCAGATTCAGCGTGTCTTCCCCGCGCTGGACGATTTTGTGCTGGAACCGCTGTCAGGCAAGGTGCTGCTGCGCTGGAAAAGCAGATACAGCGACAAAATCTTCGGTGCGCATCTTACCTCCGATGGTTCGCTGCGTCTGTTCTGCCTGATGACCCTGTTGAGCCTGCCGGACGAGCGCCTGCCC
>JAITJU010000068.1 GCA_031278735.1 Zoogloeaceae bacterium | reverse complement strand
CACTACAAGGTCGATCGCTCGGCCTGGGATCAAGAAACGACACAATCCGCCCCGGGCGGGACAACGAAACTCTGCTGCCCGCCCCTGGTCGATGTGCGCCGCATGGTCAGCGCCTCCGATTGTCATGCCTGCGCGCGCTGCGCCGGACAGCGCGGCGCGGTGCGTTTGACGGGGCGTTCTCCCTTTGCCGAAATTCTCGATCCGGCAATTCCCGCCCGCAGCCGCGACGCGCTCACCCTGTTGTTCGGCGTACTGGGCGTCGCCACCGCCGCGTTTCAATGGACGGTCAGCCCGTGGTTCCTGAAACTCAAGATGGCGCTTGCCACTTGGCTGGTCGAGCGCGACGCGTTCACGCTGCTGGAAAGCAACGCGCCCTGGTGGATGCTGACCCATTACCCGGAAAGAAATGACGTGTTTACCTGGCTGGATGGCCTCCTAGTGCTGGGATATCTTCTCGGCGGCGGCTTCCTGCTGGGTCTGGCGCTCCTGTTCGGCCCGCTTGCCGCCGCCTGGATTGCGCGCCGCTTCGCCGCCACGCCGGATGCGCCGCGCGTCCTGAACTGGCAACGCTTTGCGCTGACCCTGACGCCATTGGGCGCAGCCAGCGTCATTCTGGGGCTGACCATGACTACCATCACCCAGTTGCGCGGTGAATTGCTGTTGTTGTCCTGGGCGCCGCTGGCGCGCATCGCCTTTCTTTCCCTCGGCTGTTTCCTGTCACTGTGGCCCATCTTCGCGCTGGTCAGAAAATACCTTGCCGGAATCTGGGCGCGCATCGCCGTCTTTCTCGCCATGTGCCTGCCGGTCGCGCTGATGGCGACCCTGTGGAGCCTGGCCTTTCTAGTCTGGTGAACAAACGCCGGAGACGCCAGCGTTTCACGGCGGGCTATGCGGTTGCCAGGGAAAAATCAGGCTCGCGCGGTAATGTTCACGGGCGCTTTCCGCTTCACAGGGAACGGACAAGCGCCACGACTTGCGCTTCAATGGCTTCGTTGCGTCCCAGATAACCCAGGGTTTCGTTGGTCTTGCCCTTGATGTTGACGCAGACGGGCGGCAATTCCAGGTCGGCGGCAAGAATGGCGCGCATGGCGGGAATGTGCGCGGCAAGGCGCGGCTGCTGGGCGATTAGCGTGGCGTCGACATTGACCGGCTGCCATCCGGCAGTCCGCACGCGCGTCAGGGCTTCGCGCAGCAGCGCGCGACTGTCGGCACCCTGATGGCGCGGATCGGTATCGGGAAAATGCGCGCCGATGTCCCCCAATCCCGCCGCGCCCAGTAAGGCGTCAATCAGCGCGTGCAGCAGGGCGTCGGCGTCCGAATGCCCGCGCAGGCCCTTGTCGAAAGGAATCTCTACCCCGCCCAGTATGAGCTTGCGCCCCGGAACCAGCCGATGCACGTCGTAACCTTGTCCTACCCGGAATTCAGTGGCGCTCATTCTGCGTCTCCCTTGCACTTTGTCCGCTGATTATCCATTCCGCAAGCGCGAAATCGGCAAGGCGCGTGACTTTCAGATTGCTGATGTCGCTCTCGACAAGACGCGGCGCGAAGCCGGCGGCTTCCATCGCGCTCGCCTCATCCGTGACTTCCGTATGCGCCGCCAGCGCCGCGCACAAATGTCCATAACGAAACATCTGGGGCGTTTGCGCCTGCCACAAGTCCTGACGCGGCAAGGTTTCTTGCGCCGTCGCCACCCCGTCTTCCGCCTTGCCCCGCTTCAGGGTATCCGCTAGCGGCACGGCCAGCAGGCCGCCCACCGGATCATCGGAAAGGGTGGTCAGCAGACGATCCAGAAGGGCGCGAGAAAGGCAGGGACGCGCCGCGTCATGCGTCAATATCCAGTCTTCCGGCAACACTTTGTCATGCAGGGCGGCCAGCGTGTTGCACACACTCCGCGCGCGCGTCGCGCCGCCGCAATGCAGAATTTCCAGACGCGGCGCAAAAGTCTGCCATAAACGCAGATGCTCCGGTTGCCGCCAGAAGGCGTCCGTTTCGGCAAGCGTCAGCCAGACGCGCGTGATCCGGGGGTGTCGGCAAAATATCGCCAGCGTATGCGCCAGCAGAATTTGTCCCAGAAGCGGCAAATACTGCTTGGGACAAGCGCCGCTCACGCGGGAACCGCTGCCGGCGGCGGGAATGATGACGTGCATCGACATGCGGACTTTCAAAATCAGAGGGCGCATGATCGCGCCCTCAAAAAATCCCTCTCCTTGAAGCAGAAGAGGGATTTCGTTCGTCTGCGGGGCTTCGCGCCGATCCGTCAGACCTTGAATTGCGCCAGCGTCGCCGCGACCTCCTGCGCGAGTTGATCGAGACGCTGCGCGCCGGAAGCAGCTTCTTCAGCGGCGGCGTTATTCTCGTCTGTCATTTGAGCGATGCTTTCCACATGCTTGGCAATATCCTGACTCGCCTGGCTTTGTTCTTTCAGGGCGTTGGAAATTTCCGTCACCGCGTTCGACACCTTGCTGGCTTCATCATGGATGGCGCGGATGCGTTCATTCGCCCGTTGCGCCAGCGCCTGTCCGTCATCGACCTGTTTGACCACGCGCCCCATTTCGCTCACGGCTTCCTTGGCGGAGACCTGTATCTTGCCGATCATGGTGCTGATGTCGCCCGTCGATTGCGCCGTGCGTTCGGCGAGCTTCCTGACTTCATCCGCGACCACCGCGAAACCGCGCCCCTGTTCGCCTGCCCTGGCCGCCTCAATGGCCGCGTTCAGCGCCAGCAGGTTGGTCTGATCCGCCACTTCCTTGATCACTTGCACTACAGAGGATATCTGTTCGGATTCCTCACCCAACGCCTGGATCACGCTGGAGGCCTGCCGCACGCTTTCGGCGATGGAACCCATTTCGGCGGCGGTGCGCTCGATGATTTCTCCGCCTTCGCTCGCCGTCTCTCCGGCGTGCTGGGCAATGCTTTGCGCGTCGCCCGCGCTGTTGGAAACCGTATTGATGGAAACCGTCATTTCTTCCACCGATGCCGCCATCGCCGAGGTGGAGCTCGATTGACTGGCGGAACTGGCGGCAACCTGTTGCGCGGCGGTGGAGAAGTTGTTTACCGCGTCATTGACTTCCTTCACCCGAG
>JAITJU010000031.1 GCA_031278735.1 Zoogloeaceae bacterium | reverse complement strand
AGGCGCAATGACAAATGTATTCATGCGATTGCCCTGCTTTGTCGCCGCGCTTTTACGCCTTCCATCCTCTGATCTGCTACCATCTTCCCTTCATCGAGCGGCGTCATGGCCGGTTTTCTGAATTTTTTGAGTGTCGATAAAAAATGCTTGGACGTGTGATTACCGGGGCAATCCTGATTTTGCTGGGCACGTTGTTGCTGGCGGCCAACCTGCGCGTTTTTGGCCGGAACGGCGCGGCGATGGCGGCGAACTGGTGGCCTTTGGGCGTACTTTTGCTGGGCAGTTTGCTGATCAATCTGCGCGTCTGGATTCTCGGCGGCATGTTGGTCGTGTATGGCCTTTTGTTTCTCGCCATTGCAATGGGGCTGTTGGAGGCGCATGTGGCGCATATCGTCCGGATTTGGTGGCCGCTGGGGTTTCTGGCGGTCGGCACCGCGCTGATCGTGTTCCGTCGCGTTTAAGCGGCGGATCGCTGGTTTTACGCGCTTGCGCGTTCGCTATTGATGCCAGTAGCGTCGCGCTTCCCGCCGCCAGCGGCGGACAGTGACGCCGTTTGGCGTGATGTCCAGAATCAGCGCGCCATCCTGGTCGGTGCGCAGAAAGCGCGCGCCCTGGCGCGCATAGCGCGCGACCACATCCGGGCGCGGATGACCAAAACGGTTGCGGTAGCCGACGGAAGCAATCGCCCAGCGGGCATTCACGGCGGCGACGAACGGCGGACTGGAAGAGCTGCGGCTGCCGTGGTGCGGCACGAGAACAACTTCCGCCGACACGTCCGCGGAATTTCCGGCCAGCACCCGCCGCTCATCGCGCGCATGAAGGTCGCCGGTGAGCAGAATGCGCTGTCCGGGCGACGTTTGGGTGGCGCCCACGCTGACCTTCAGCAGGCAGCTGTCGCTGTTTTCCCCTTTCAGGATTCTGCCGGGCGGCGGGTACAGGAATTCAAAGCGCGCGCCGTCCCACTCCCAGCGCTGCCCCTGACGGCACAGGACGCCTTCCGTCCATTCCGGCACGGAGGAAATGATCTGCCCGACTTCCACGCCCGCGCGGATAGACGCCATGCCGCCGGAATGATCGTTGTCGCGGTGCGACACCACCAGCGCGTCCAGTTTTGTGATGCCGCGCGCCGCAAGATAGGGCAGGATGATTTGCGCGCCCGCGTCACGGCCTTCCTCGGTCTGCGTCTGACTATCCGCCGCCGGGCCGTATTCAGGCCCCGCGTCGTACAGCAGGCGATGCCTTGCGGTTTCCAGCAGCACTGCCTGCCCCTGGCCGACATCCAGCACGGAGAGCCTGAGTTCCCCCGGTAAAACCTGCGGCGCGGGCGTCAGCAACAACGGCAGCATCATCACCAGCGCCGCGCCCTTGCCCGGCATGCCGCGCGGCATCAACAGCAGCAGCGCGCCGCATCCGGCCAGCGCGACGCGCCACAGGGAGGGCGCGGGCGCTTGCCAGAGGAATCCGGGAACGCCGTTTGCAAAAAAATCGAGCAGCGCCATCAGGGGCGTCAGCAGCATGTGCGTCCCCTGCAATATCCATTGCAGCAGCGACGAGGGGAAAATCCAGGAAAAGAGCGCCGCCAGAAGACTGAGCGGCGCAATGACAAAACTTATCCAGGGAATCGCCAGCAAATTGGCCAGCGGCGAATTGAGCGGAAAACGCTGGAAAAAGAAAAAAAGCAGCGGCAGCGTCGCCAGCATGGCCGCCCATTGCGCGCGCATGAACGCCGCGATCCAATCCGCCAATCGCCGTCCGATGGGGATTTCATTCGCCGCGCTTTCCTCCGCGCGTCCGCGGTCTCGCAGGGCATGCAATCCCGCCCAGCAAATCGCCGCGACGGTACAGAAAGAAAGCCAGAATCCGGTTGCCAGCACAGCCCAGGGGTCAAAAAACAACACGCCGGTTAACGCCAGCAGCAGGATGCGCGCCAGACTGACGCGGCGGTTGAGCAGGAAGGCAATCGCCACGATCAATAACATCAGGATGGCGCGCTGGGCGGGAATGTTCAGGCCGGAAAGCAGCGCATAGCACAGCGCCGCCAGCGTGCCGCCAGCAATGGCGAGACGCTGCGCGGGCAAGATGAGACAAAGGCGCGGCTGACGCCGCCACAGCCAGTTCAGGAGCGCCCCCGCCAGCGCCGCCGCCAGCATGACGTGCAGCCCGGAAATGCTCATCAGATGCGTTGTGCCGGTTTGGTTGAAGACTTTCCACTGCGCGCGCGAGATGCTGTTCTGATCGCCAATGGCAAGCGCCGCCAGAATGCCGCCGTAGGGCTGCCCGTCCGTCGCCCGCAGAAAATGATCGCGCACGTTTTCGCGCAGCCGGTGCGCGGCCAGCATGGGCGGCCAGGCGCTCATGCCCCGGAAAACAGGCGCTGGCTCGTTGCGAACATAACCAGTGGCGCGCAGGTCGCGCTCCAGGAGCCAGACTTCATAATCCATGCCATGCGGGTTCATCCGCCCATGCGGGCGTTTCAGGCGCACGGTGAATTCCTGACGCTCGCCGACGCGCGGCGGCGGATAGGGGGTGACGTCGCGCGCGCGCCAGCCGCGCGTGTAAAAACTCAACCACAGCCGCGCGGGCGTTTTCGCTCCCGG
>JAITJU010000262.1 GCA_031278735.1 Zoogloeaceae bacterium | reverse complement strand
CGCCGCGCGTTTTTCAGGGCGATTCCGGCGTTGAAGAGGCGCGCAGCAGGCAGTACAGCAAGGCGTGGTGTTCCGTGGTCCATTCCGCGCCCGCCTCGTCGTCAGGCGCAAAGCGCCGTTTGAAGGCGGCAATGACGGCGGCGGGAACGCGGGTGTCGTAACCCAGCGCGGCAAGGCCGAGGAGGGCGTCAAATCCCTCTGGCGGCGGCGGATAGGGCGGATCGCACCAGAGACCGAAACCGGCTTGCGCCAGTTGCCGCCAGGGGAAGAGAACGCCAGGATCGTTTTTCCTTGCCGGGGCGATGTCGGCATGGCCGAGCACGTTGGCGCGAGGGATGGCGTGGCGGCGCCGGATGTCGCTCAGGAGGGCGATGAGCGCGTCGATCTGGGGCGGCGGAAAGGGTTCGTTGCCGGTGTTGTCCAATTCGATGCCGATGGAGGCGGAATTCATGTCCGTCTGCCCGCTCCACATGGATGCGCCCGCATGCCAGGCGCGCTCATTTTCATCCACCAGTTGCAGAACCCGGCCATCACGACCAATGAGATAATGGCTGCTGACGCCGGAAAGCGGGTGCGTCAGTATGTTCAACGCGTATGCCAGGGTGTCGTTGCTGGTGTGGTGCAAAATCACGTAATTGGCGCGGCGCATCCCGAAGTTGGGCGAAGGGTGCCACGCCGCGTCGGCGCTGACCAGACGCGGCGAAGAAACAATGCAGGCGGCTTGCAACAACGCGCCCAGCAGGATAAACCCGCGCCAGAACCCGCGCCCAATGCCACCTGTCGTCATCATTCCAATGCAAGTCCGCATGATGCGCGTCCGAAAAAAACAGATTATAACGGTAAGGTCGAAATTCAAAAGGCAGCTTGTTTGTTCGCTGTTTTGTTCGTTGTGTTCCTGTTTGTTTGTACCCGTTATTGTCCTGATGATGCGCGCGACGATGCGCGGCATATTCATGCGGCTCGAAACAGCGTCTGCGCCGCGCCTCCCAAGCCTTCGTTACGATTCGCGCGTTCTGGAGACGAGCGAGGAACGGGAAGGAAAAAAGTCCGTGTCGATGCCCTTGATCCAGGATAAGGGCGACGGCAATGGTCGGCTTGAACGAGCTTTCCGGGGTGCGATGGCCTTCTTTTCCCGCGCTTATCGCATTCCCGGTCGGAAAAGCGCCTTTTTGTTGATGATCTGGCCGGAAATCATGAAGATGCCGTCGCCCTTGTAGTGTAGGGTTTCCGGGTGTTCGGGCGTGGGGGCGACATGCGCCTTGACCACCTCGAAAATGAAAAAGTTATAGCGGTCGACCAGCGCGTCGTCATACAGGCGGCACTCGAAATTGGCGTGGCATTCCTTGATGAGCGGCGCTTTCACATGTTTGGCCTTGCCGACGCTCAGATTGAATTCCCTGAATTTATCGATGTCCGCGCCGGAAGTGTTGCCGATGCGCACGACCGTGTCGGCAAGCGCCGTGGTCGGCAGATTGATGACGCATTCTCCGCTGTTGCGAATGAGTTCAAAGCTGTGATTGGCGGCGGAAATGAGACAGCCCACCAGCGAGGGCGAGAATTCCAGAACGGTTTGCCAGCCCATCGTCATGATGTTTGCTTCTCCTTGCCATTGGGAGGACACCAGCACAATCGGCCCTGGCTCCAGATAACGCCGGACTTCACTGACCGGGAAATCCCTTTTTGAATTTTTGGATTCAGGAATGCGCGTGTTCATGTGAATCGCCTTGCCGCGGCTTCAGGGAATGAAAAAACGGGTCAATAACCCAAATCCGGGCGCATGCGCTGGGCGTAGATGCGGTCGAATTGCTCGGCCAGCGCGGGACTGGCGGCGCGGATGGCGCTGATGACGGTGTTGGCCCATTCGAGATATTCGCGTCGCCGTTTGGGCGACCACGCGGGCGGCGGCGAGACGACGAGATCGCGCAAGTTGCAGATTTTGTCGGCCAGCTTGATGCATTGCGCCTTTTGCGAAAGATGGGGCGCGTGTTCGATTTGCAGGCGCTTGCGCGTGCGCCAGTGCAGGCTTTTGTCGTCGGAGACTTCCTGCACCAGACGAGTGATATTGTCGCCGAAATGTTGGCGCAATTCTTCCGCCGTCGTTTCCGTGTCTTCGAGCGTGTCGTGCAACAAGGCGGCGCACAGCGTTTCCGCGTCTGTTATGCCGCCTTCATTGATCAGCACATCGGCCAGCGCCAGCGGATGATTGATGTATGGCGTTTTTTCGGCGTCCTCGCGCCGCTGGCCGCTGTGCTTTTGGGCGGCGAAGGCCAGCGCCCGGAAAATCAGTCCAAGGGCTTGCGGCGTGTCTGGCGCGGGCTTCAAAAGAGTTCCCACCATGATTTCTTGCGTTCCAGACCCTGCGTGTAGTAGCGGCTGTCGGGAAAGTTGAGGCGCATGACCCGGTCGGCGTCATCGCGCAGTTCGGGAATGCCCAGTTTGTCGTAGGCAAGCACGAGGATGTAGCTTGCCTCTTCCAGCGCCGGGGTGTTGGGGTAGGTTTTGATGGCGTACTGGCTGCGATTGACCGCCGCCAGGTACGCGCCGCGCTTCAGGTAATAGCGGGCGACGTGCACCTCGTGGGCGGCAAGCGTATTGACCAGATAATTCATGCGCAATTGCGCGTCCGGCGTGTATTTGCTGTCGGGAAAGCGCGTGACCAGTTCACGCAGGGCGTCAAAGGATTCCTGCGCCGATTTCGGGTCGCGCTCGCTTTGATCCTGGGCGCTGAAATACCCCATGTAGCCCAGATCGCCATTGAAGGTGATCAGCCCCTTCAGGTAGTACATGTAATCGACGCTGGGATGATTGGGGTGCAGGCGGATGAAGCGGTCGCAATCCGCCAGCGCGGCGGCTTCGTCGCCATCCTTCCAGCGGGCATAGGCGGTTTCCATCTGCGCCTGTTGGGCAAAGCGGCCATAGGGATAGCGGGATTCCAGCTTTTGATAATACTTGAGCGCCTCTTCCCAGTTCCTGTCGTCGAAGGCGGATTTGGCCTCCGCATACAGACGGGCGGCAGACCAGTCGGCGGTCGTGTCGATTTCCGCGGGCAGCAGACCGCACGCGGCGAGGCCGAACATCAGGGCGGAAAACACAAGCATTCGCGGGCAAACCCCAAGACCTTGCCGCCTGATTTTGACGAGAGCGGGTACACTTCGCATATGGAAAATCCTGAAAAAAACACGGGAAATTATAAAGCACTTCCGCGCCAGACCTTGCCTTGTCCGCCGGAAATGGCAGGCAAGCGTCTGGATCAGGCGCTGGCGCGACTCCTGCCGCAATATTCGCGCAGCCGCCTGCAGGCCTGGATCAAGGGCGGGCAGGCGCAAATCAATGGCGTCGAAGTGCAGGACGCGCGAAAAAAATTGCGCGGCGACGAAATCCTGACGATCTTGCCTTTGCCCGATCCGGATGAAAAAAGCCTCTCCAGTGCGCCGGAAGACATCGCGCTCGACATCCGCTTTGCCGATGCCGACCTTTTCGTTCTCAATAAACCCGCCGGTCTGGTGGTGCATCCCGGCAACGGCAACTGGCGCGGCACATTGATGAACGCCCTGTTGCATCATGACCCGGCGCTAGCCGCGATTCCGCGTTCCGGCATCGTGCATCGGCTGGACAAGGAAACCAGCGGCCTGATGGCCGTCGCCCGCACCCTGACCGCGCAAACCTCGCTGGTGCGCCAGTTGCAGGCGCGGAGCGTCCGGCGCGAATATCTTGCCGTGGCGCTGGGCGAAGTGGCGCGCGATGGCGTCATTGACGCGCCCATTGGCCGCCATTGCCAGGCGCGAACCCGCATGGCGGTGAGGAAAGACAACGCGGGCAAGCCCGCCGTCACGCGTTATCAGGTCGTGCGCCGCTATCGCGGCGCCACCTTGCTCGCCTGCCAACTGGAAACTGGGCGCACACACCAGATTCGGGTGCATATGGCGCATCTGGGGCATCCGCTTCTGGGCGACCCGCTCTATGGTCGCCGCCGCGCCACGCCGCCAGGCGCGCCGACATTTTCTCGCCAGGCCTTGCATGCGCTGCGCCTGACCTTGCGTCATCCGGTCAGCGGCGAAAACATGACCTGGGAAGCGCCGCCGCCAGAGGATATGACAAACCTGCTGGCGGCTTTGGCTGCCCTGGGGTAACGCCATGACAAAAGCCGTTGCCGCCGCCGCGCCTTTTGGCGTCGCGCCGCGCTTCATCCATCCAGACTGGCCGACGCCGCCGAGGGTCGGGAGTGTGCAGACCACGCGCACGGGCGGCGTCAGCGCCTTGGCATACGCGGGCTTCAATCTGGGCGCGCACGTGGGCGACGCGCCGGAAGCGGTGCGCCGCAACCGCGCCCTGCTGCTGCGCCTGCTGCCCGCTACGCCCGTCTGGCTGGAACAGACGCATGGCGCGCAAGTGGTCGAGTTGTCGGAAGATTCGATGTCCGCCGCCGCGCCGCCGCGCGCCGACGCCGCCGTGTGCCGCGCGCCGGGTCCCGCCTGCGCCATCATGACGGCGGATTGTCTGCCGGTGTTGTTCTGCGACGTTCAGGGCGAAGTCGTTGCCGCCGCTCATGCCGGCTGGCGCGGTCTGCTGGCGGGCGTGCTGGAAAACACGGTGGCGGCCATGCGTCTTCCGCCGGAGCGTCTGCTGGTCTGGTTCGGCCCCGCCATTGGTCCAAACGCGTTCATTGTCGGCGCGGAAGTGCGCGCCGCTTTTCTTGCCCATCATCATCTTGCCGCCGACGCCGCCTTTCGGGAAGCTGCGCCGTTGAGCGCCGCAGCGGCGGAAAAAAAATACTTCGCCAACCTTTACCATCTGGCGCGTCTGGCGCTTTCCCGCATTGGCGTCACGCGAATTTTTGGCGGCGACTTCTGCACCCGCCACGATGCCGCCCGCTTCTTTTCCTGGCGGCGTGACCGTCAGACGGGGCGCATGGCGAGCCTGATCTGGCTTGGGAAGGACAAGGACGCATAAAATCCGGAAAACAGGCTATAAACGCACATCAACCTTTGCCAACTTCATTTGCCCATGCCCACGCCTTCTTTTTTGCGCTGTATCGCCGCGATGCTTTATGAGACCCTGCTGCTTCTGGCCGTGTTCGCGGGGGGGCTTTTGCTGCCCTACATCCTGTTGGGCGCGCTGGCGGGCATTGCGGCGGCGCCCTGGGTGCAACGCGCGCATTTCGTCATTTTGTTGGGACTGTATTTCGTCGGTTTCTGGCTGCGCGGCGGACAGACGCTGGCGATGAAGACCTGGCGGATCAAGCTGATCGACAAGCATGGCGGCCCCTTGCGTCCCCTGCAGGCCATGCTCAGATATTTCGCCGCGTGGTTCGGCATCCTCGCGCTGGGCATTGGCCTGTTATGGCGCTTCATCGACCCGGACAAACAGTTTCTGCACGACCGCATCGCCGACACGCGCCTGATTCGTCATTGACGCGCGCGGCAGCGACTTTTTTGAAGAGGAGGAAACGAACGCCATGCAAGACGCTGATGATTTACTCGATCCGCAATCGCTGGTCATTCACGGCGATCTGGATTGGGACAATCCCGAAGCCAACGATACGGCGCTTGCTCCGGCAATCTGGCCCGCTTCGACCTATGCCGCTCGCTCATCCGCCGAATTCGCCGCGATGGCCAATCAGCCGCGCCACCCGCGTTACTATGCCCGCTACGGCAATCCGACGCAGGAGCGCTGCGAGCGCCTGCTGGCCCGTCTGGAAGGCATGGAAGCGGCGCTCCTCATGTCTTCCGGCAT
This sequence comes from Zoogloeaceae bacterium, assembly GCA_031278735.1. Classification (GTDB taxonomy): domain Bacteria; phylum Pseudomonadota; class Gammaproteobacteria; order Burkholderiales; family Rhodocyclaceae; genus Azovibrio. Next base: position 4,146 of record JAITJU010000262.1, on the reverse strand, counting down.
GGGCGCGATGAGCGCCGCGCTGCTTGCCCATGCGCGCGCGGGCGATCACGTCGTGGCGCAGACCTCGCACTACATGGGCACCGCGAAACTGCTCACCGACCTGTTGCCGGGAATGGGCGTGGAAGTGACCCTGGTCGATCAGCGCGACCCGCAGGCGTTCAGCAAAGCCGCGCGTAAAAATACCCGAATGATTGTGGCGGAGACGCCCTCCAACCCAACGCTGGCGCTGACCGATCTTGCCGCCGTTGCCGGATTCGCCAGCAGCCGCGGCATCACCACGCTGGCGGACAATACCTTTGCCTCGCCCATCAACCAGCATCCGCGCGATTTTGGCATCGACCTCGTGCTGCACAGCGCCACCAAATACCTGGGCGGCCACAGCGACCTGATCGCGGGCGTGGTTTGCGGCAGTCGCGCGGCAGTGGAAAAAATCTGGGAGCGTTCCATCGTGCTGGGCAGCAACGTGAGTCCCTTCAACGCCTTCTTGCTCCTGCGCGGGTTGCGCACACTGCCCATGCGCGTCGCCCGCCAGAATGAAAACGCGCTCGCCCTGGCGCGATTTCTGGAAGCGCATCCGGCCATTGCACGCGTCCATTACCCGGAACTTGCCAGCCACCCGCAGCATGAACTGGCGAAGCGGCAGATGAAACACGGCGGCGGCGTGTTGAGCATCGAACTCAAGAACGGCGACGGCGATGAACAAGGCTTTCGCGCCGCGCAGAGATTCGTCGCCGCCCTGAAACTTGCCCGCAACGCCGTCAGTCTGGGCGGCGTCGAAACGCTGGTGGTGCATGCCGCATCAATGTGGGAAGCCAGCCTGACGCCCGAACAAATGCGGCGCGCCGGGATTGCGCCTTCGCTGGTGCGCATCGCCGTCGGTTTGGAAAATGCCGCCGACTTGCAGGCGGACATGCGTCGGGCGCTATCCTTTTCCGGGAGGGAAGAGTAAAAAAAGTCCGCGCGGCGCTTTTTAGCCCGATGCGGAACGGTCAGCTGCAGTTTCTCTGCATGTTCTCGCGAACGCGCTCGATTTCTGCCTGGCGTTGCTGGTCATTGATGTATTCGGGTTTGCCCTGCGCGTTGGGCCGCATGATGCGTGTGCCGGATTCCAGCATGTCCAGGTTGCTGCGCGAGCGTTCGCAGGCTTCCGTCTTCCGGGCGGCGGCGGCGGTTTCCTCGTTTTGCTTCTTCTCGGCAGCTTCCCGTTCTTCCTGGCGTTTTCTGAATTCCAATTCCTGATCGTCCAGTGTTTTCTGCGCGTCGCCAGTCTGGTCGGGCGCGGCGGAAGGCGTCGTCACGGCTTTTTTTCCGGGCTGCGGCGTGTCCGAGATGATGGTGCGACCCTGAGCATCCTTCCATTTATAGACATCGGCCTGGGCGACGGAAAACGCGGCGAGGGAGAGCAAAACGGCAAGCGTGAGTCGGATATGCATGGCGGCACCTTTCTTGAAATGGGTTGGACAGAATACGAACCGGGAAAAAGACGGAAAACGGTATAATACCGTTTTGTCCCTCCTGATTAAAGACGATGCGATTGCTGCAAAAAGCACTTACTTTCGACGATGTTCTGCTCGTCCCCGCCCACTCCCGGATTTTGCCGCGGGATGTCCGTCTGACCACCCGGTTTACCCGCAATATCGCGCTCAACATGCCGCTGGTTTCCGCCGCCATGGATACGGTGACGGAAGGGCGGCTGGCGATTGCCTTGGCGCAGGAGGGCGGTATCGGCATCATCCACAAGAATCTCGCCGCCAGCGCCCAGGCCGCCGAGGTGGCCAAGGTCAAGCGCCATGAATCCGGCGTTTTGCGGGATCCGATCACGGTCGGCCCGGAAATTTCCGTGCGCGAGGTGCTGGAACTCTCCCGTCAGCACCGGATTTCCGGTTTTCCGGTCGTGGACGCGGCGGGAATTGTGGCGGGCATCGTCACTAACCGTGACCTGCGTTTCGAGACCAATCTCGCCCAGCCGGTGCGGGCGATTATGACGCCGCGCGCGCGACTGGTGACGGTATCGGAAGGCGCCAGCATCGAGGAGGCCAAGGCGCTCCTGCGCGCGCACCGGCTGGAACGGGTGCTGGTCGTGGACGCGGCGTTTCGCCTCAGCGGGTTGATTACGGTCAAGGACATCACCAAGGCGACAGAGCACCCCGACGCCAACAAGGATGAAGCGGGCAGGCTGCGTGTGGGCGCGGCGGTCGGCGTTGGCGAAGGCACGGAGGAACGGGCGCGCTTGCTGGTGGAAGCGGGCGTCGACGTGATCGTGGTGGATACCGCGCATGGACATTCGCAGGGCGTTCTGGACAGGGTGCAATGGGTGAAGCGCAATTTCCCGCGGGTAGAGGTGGTCGGCGGCAACATCGCCACGGCGGAAGCGGCGCTGGCGCTGGCGGATGCGGGCGCGGACGCGGTCAAGGTGGGCATAGGCCCTGGCTCCATTTGCACCACGCGCATCGTGGCGGGCGTGGGGGTGCCGCAGATTACGGCCATCCAGAATGTCGCCGGGGCGTTGAAGGGCACGGGGGTGCCGATGATTGCCGACGGCGGCGTCCGCTATTCCGGCGACATCGCCAAGGCGATTGCCGCGGGCGCGGATACCGTGATGCTGGGCGGCCTGTTCGCCGGCACGGAAGAAGCGCCGGGTGAAGTGGAACTCTATCAGGGGCGCTCCTACAAGTCCTATCGCGGCATGGGGTCTCTGGGCGCGATGCAGGCTGGCTCTTCCGATCGTTATTTCCAGGAAGGCACGGCCAACGTGGATAAATTCGTGCCGGAGGGCATCGAGGGACGCGTGCCGTACAAGGGTTCCGTGCTGGCGGTCATCCATCAATTGATCGGCGGCCTGCGCTCGTCGATGGGCTATCTGGGCTGCGCTTCCATCCCGGAAGTGCACGAAAAGGCCGTCTGTGTGGAAATCACGCCCGCCGGCGTGCGTGAATCGCATGTGCACGACGTGCAGATCACCAAGGAAGCGCCGAATTACCATGTTGAATGATCGAAAGGCGGCGGGCAGGGGATGGAGAAGCGTCCCTGTCTGCGGGATCGCCCGCGCATGAGCCGCGCCGTGAATGTCGCTCCGCGAGTGAAGATATGCGGCCTGACCCGTTCGGAAGACGTGGCGGCGGCAGTGGCGGCGGGGGCGGACGCGGTCGGGTTCGTGTTCTATCGGCAAAGTCCCCGCTATGTCGCCCCCCGGGAGGCGGCGATGCTGGCGCGGCATCTGCCGCCATTCGTGTCGGCGGTGGGATTGTTCGTCAACGCGCAAGCGGCGGAAATCGAGGCGGCGCTGGCGGTCGCGCCGCTTGACCTGTTGCAGTTCCATGGCGACGAAACGCCCGCGGAATGCGAACGCTGGCAGCGTCCCTACATCCGGGCGGCGCGCGTCACGCCGGACATGGATTTGCCCGCCTGCGCCCGTCGTTTTTCCCGCGCCCGCGCCCTGTTGCTGGACGCCTTCACGGAAGGCTACGGCGGCGCGGGCAAGACCTTCGACTGGTCGCTGATTCCGCCGGGTTTGCCCTTGCCGGTCATTCTTTCCGGCGGCCTCACGCCGGAAAACGTCGGCGAGGCGATACGCCGCGCGCGTCCTGCCGCCGTCGACGTTTCCAGCGGCGTCGAATCGGCGAAAGGCGTCAAGGATCACCGGCGCATGGCCGATTTCATCGCGGCGGCGCGTTCGGAATACAGAGGAGAATGACGCTTGCGGGCGCGCCAGACCCGGCAAGCAACTGTCCTCTGAAATGGGCGCCGCTTGCCGTTTCCTCTCCCACTTTTTTGGGGGGGCGCTCTGACAAGGGCGGGAGAGGGCTTTGTTCCTTGCGCCGAAGGCGCGGACAGCGGGCGGCGGCGTTTGGGGTTGTCCAGGTTTGAGGTCATGGGCGCCCTTTCGGGTTGGCTTCGAGCGGATTTGTTCCAGACGGCTCATTTCGGCAGGAGCCTGATGGCCTGATGTTGCTGCCCGTGGTGACGGCGACATGCCCGGTCAGCTTGTCGCCTTCCGGGATGCGCGCGTCCTGCGTCTTTACGATGGTGTTGGAGACAATCCAGCTTGCGCAACGCGCTGTTTCATTTCTCCGCATCCCGCAGAAAATCCAGCGCGGCGGTTTCGGAATCTTCGATGGCGATTTCGACGGCGCGTTTGGCGGCTTC
>JAITJU010000231.1 GCA_031278735.1 Zoogloeaceae bacterium | reverse complement strand
TCCGCAAGTTCCAGTTGATACAGGCGACCTACATCAGCCACATGTTCCGCGAGGCGTTTCTGCGCGGCAACCTCTCCCGCGCCGAGAAACGCGCCGCCCGCCTGGCGTTCGGCTATGCGCTGGCGCACACCGTGGCGCTGGCGGGATTGCAGGGCACGCCCGTCTGGGCGCTCGCCGCCTGGCTCTACAGCCTCTCCGGCGACGACGAAGACCCCGCAGACCTGAGCGTCGACGTGCGCCATCTGCTGGGCGGCGGCGACATGGCGGACGCCGTCATGCGCGGCGTGCCCGCGTCGCTCGGCGTCGACATCTCCGGCAACGTCGGGATGCGCGACGTGTTCGACCCGCTGGGGCCGTTCTCCTCGTGGAAAATCCGGGGGCAGCAGGACGGCGACAAGATTATCCTGAACCTCCTAGGACCGACCGTTGGACAAGCGGAGATGTGGTTTCGCGCAATGGGCTACTGGCGCAAGGGCGATACCCTGCGCGCCGTGGAGAGCGCCATGCCCAAGGGCGTCGCCAACTTCCTGCGCGCCGAGCGCATGGCGCGCGCGGGCATTCCCGGCCAACGCGACGACATGTGGCTCTCCCCGGAGGAAATCGACTTCTCCGACCAGGTGGCGATGGCGCTGGGCTTTCGGACGCTGAAAGAAGCACAGGCGCAGGAAGCCCGCCAGCGAGACTACGACCTGAAGGAAGCCTGGAAGACCAAAACGGCGAACATCAAGAACCGCTACGTCGCCGCCTGGCGCGAACAAGACTACGCCCGCCTGGCCGACCTGCGCGAAGAGTGGGCGGCGCTCCAGGACGTGAAGAAAAAACACGGCGCCAAACCGTCGCCGCTGTCCAACCTCCTGAAAGCCCCCCAGGAAAATTAACCCACTGTGTCAGAACTGTGCCAAGCTACGCTGTAACCCGCATGGTTACGCGGTTTGTTGGTTCCTCTCCTGGGCACCACGGCATTTTATCGTTTTTTCTCCTCAAGACAAAAAATATTAAAAATCATCTGGTTAGGTTTGTGTCCTTGATGATTTTGTCTTCGGCGCCAATAAAATCCAGACGCTTCTGCACAGATTTCACGCGGGGGTTGATTCGAGCGTAAAGGCGTTTCCCGGCTCTGGATCGAGACAGGCGGACGGCAATTGGGATTGCGACATGACAATGCTCCAGGACAAAGGCTTGCGTCCCGTCCGCCTTCTCCCAAGAGGACGGGTGATACCATGCGGACGGGCGATACCATGCGAGCTGGAAGATCGGATTCTGAAACCGGCGCGCTTCGCGGCGCCCAGACGCGAATACCCCAATCGAAAACGCAGGGGTGAAATCCACATTAACGCACACCGTTCCAAGGGCATCCTGAGCGAGAGAATCTTCCTCGCCGCGACATGGCAAAAACAGGAAGCGCGCGGCCTTTGCGAAGCGCCGCAGGCGCTTGCGGTCATTTGGCCGCAACCTGCCGACGCTGCCGCATCCACAGCCAGCGCAGCAAACGCGGCGGGTTGGTCGCCCGCGTTTCTTTCCAGCGCTTGAAATCCATGCAATTCGATCTCTTCACCCACAGCCGCCCCGTCATGCTGCGCAATGACCTCATCCATGCCTTGCGGGAACGCGCGCCGACCGGGGGACGCGAGGCGTATGCCAAACTGGCCGCCGAGTGTCCCGAAGACAGTCTGCTGGCGCCGACGCTGCTTCTGATCGATCAACTGGAAACGCGGTCTGCGCCGTTTTCCAGCCATCTGGAGGCGCAGCGCGCCATCCGGCGCGCCGAATCCGCGCTCTCGGACGCGGCAACGGCGATATTCGGCGCGGCAGGCGCCGACAGATGGATGACGCCGGTCTGGCTGGCGCTGGCCGAAGCCTGCGGCAAGCTCGCCTATTGTCGTGACATCCCGGCGGCACACGCCGCCAACATGCTGATCCGCGCCCGCGATTGGGAGGGTGCCGAGGCGGCAACCGCCCGCATCCCCTCCTGGCGGCGCATCCCCGATCCGCTGGCGTGGATGGCGGAAGCCCGCTTCCGGCTGCGAGGAGAGGGCGCCGCCTGGCCGCTGCTGGCCGAACTGGCATGGCGCGCGCCGCCGCGCTTCGCTGTCCTGGCCAGGCGTCTGGACGCGCCTTCCCTGGCAAGGTTGATTCGTGAGTTCGAATGCGATTTCGCCGGCGACGCCGACGACTTCGCCTGGTTCCCCGCCTGGGCGCTGATCGCCGAGGCAGGCCTGGGCGACGGCCTGTGCGCGGAACGCACGCCCGAATACACTCCGCCGGAACAGGCCGTGTGGATGCTCCGGAAATTGTTCGCCCTCGAACGGCAGGGCAATCATCGTGAACTCGTCGAAAACCGCAAGACCCTGCGCGCCCTGCATCCGGATCTGTTTACACGCTACATGCGCGCCCGCGAATGACGCGATGACCGACGCCCAAGGGCAAAGCGCCGCACGAATCGATTGAAGGAGGAGCAAGGATGACGAAGCCAGGAAATGCGGCGGTTTTGCCGTCCTCCGGGACAAGGATACGGGCTATCGCC
>JAITJU010000177.1 GCA_031278735.1 Zoogloeaceae bacterium | reverse complement strand
TGACAATATCGGCCACGCTCTGCTTTCCGCCCTGGGGCAGCCGGAAAGCATTCTGGTTGCCGTGCAGGAACACGAGCAGGACAGGGAGATCGGCGCGAACAAGACCCTGTCCGACGTGTTATTCGTCGCCAACAAAATCGCCAACACCATCTCTTCCTGGCACGACGACGCGATGGATGCCGATGAAGCCGCCCGTCTGGCCGAGATCATCGATCCCCAGACCATGCAGATCATCCTGAATGAATCGGAAGCGGAAGTGCTTTCCCTGAAACACGCGCTGGGCGCGTAGCGCGGCAAAGATGTCCTGCGCATCCAATGACGTTGAAAGCTGCGTTGCCTGCCCGCGTCTGTCCGCGCATCTGATGGGCTTGCGTCAACGTGAACCGGATTGGCACAACCGTCCGGTTCCCGCCTTTGGATCGCTGGCGGCGCGTTTGCTCATCGTGGGGCTGGGGCCGGGCGAAAAAGGCGCCAATCGCACCGGACGTCCGTTTGCGGGGGATGTCGCGGGCGATCTCCTCTATCCGGCGTTGCATCGCTTTGGCTTTGCCAGCGCGCCAGAGGCGCTGGACAAGGATAAAGCCGCCAATCCGCGCCTGCGCCTCGTCGATGTCCGCATCACCAACGCCGTGCGCTGTCTGCCGCCCGCCAACAAACCCACGCCCGCCGAAATCCGCGCCTGCAATGCCCATCTGCGGCGCGAAATCGCCGCCATGCCGCGCCTTGCCGCCATCCTCGCTCTGGGCGGCATTTCTCATCAAGCCGTGTTGCGCGCCCTGCATATCAAGCCAGCCAGCCATCCCTTTGGGCATGCGCTTCGTTACGAATTTCCCGCGCCCTTGCCAACGCTGTTTACCAGCTACCATTGCAGCGGCTACAACTGGCGCACCGGTCGCCTCAGCCGCGAAAGTTTCGAGCGCGTATTCGAGCGCATCCGCGCTTTTTTGGCGACAAAATCGGACTGAGCTTCTCCGCGCCCGCAGGAATGGAAAGAACGCCACAGAGTACAGCGCGTTTGATTTCCGGACGGATCGAATTTGATTTCCGGACGGGGAATATTTGGGGTTTTGGGTTGATTTTCGGACGGGGAATTTCCGGGGTTTTTTGAGGGGATTTTCAGGCGGGGCGGGCGGCGGACAGGATGGCCTTGAGGTAGTCCTCGGCGGTGTCCTCGATGAGGCGTTGGTCGCTGTCGGGAAAGCCGACCAGGGGGCGGGCGGGGAGGCCGGGGTGGTTTACACGCTTTCGGACGATGCCCATGAAGGCCAGGGCTTTCTTCTGGCGCGGTTCGATGACGTGGGCGCGGGAGCCTTCCTGGTGGTACTTGGCGGGGAAGCCGTCGCCATCGTCGAAGCCCAGGCGCAGCGTGTCGCCATCGGGCTGAGGGTGGAAGTTCATCAGCATCCAGCCCGTCTTGTTCAGGGGGCCGCCCTTTCTCTTGCCGGAGGCCAGCGTCGAGGCGGCGAGCGGCGCCCAGGGGGAACCTTCCGGGGCAAGACCGGCGCGGTGGCGGGCGCGGTTGGCGTTCAGGAGGCTTTCGCCGAAGGCCGTCAGAAGCTCTTCGTCGGAAAACTCACGGCGCAGGACTTCCAGCATGCGCGTCAGGCGCTCGGTCTCGAAAGTTATGGTGTATTGCATGGCTTCAGGGACGCCAGCGCGGCATCCGGTCAAACGCCCAGCGGGCGGCGTTTTTCAGGGCGCGAAATACGGGAACCAGCGCCCAGAGCAGGACGGTGAGCGGCGCGCAGACGAGCACGAGCGGCGTGATCATGAGGTTGTATTGCCATTTCTTCATTGAATTTTCTCCTTGTTTTGCTACAATCCGAGCGTGGCGATAGAAGACCGGCCTCCTGAAGGGCAGACCCAATCAAAACCACAGAACGCGGCGCTCAGGCAAGCCGCGTTCATTTTTTGTAAACCATCCGCCCGACGCGCTGGCGATTGAAATACTTCGTCCTGTCCTTCTCCTTGCTGGGTTGCGCCATCATCACGGTCGATCCGATCCAGCCGTCCCTTCCCCACTCAAAAACAGCAATGGCGTATTCCTTGCTGTCCTTGACCTCGAAGGCGCGCAGATAACGCCGCTTCAGACGCCAGTGTTTGGGCGCGGCCGGGTTTTCCGCGCTCCATTTGCGATTCTCTTCCCACGCCCACCAGATTTCATCCGGATCGATCAGCGTCATGGCCATCAGGTTGATGTATTGCAGACGTTCCGCCTTTCCCGGCGTCTCCAGCCACTTGAAGCCGCCGCCCGTCTTGTCCTCGCCCTGAATGAACAGCGCCTTGGTGATGGCCAGCGAACTGCCCGCCGCGTCGGTGAAGACCGCGCCCTTTTCCATCGTCGCGCCGAAGACTTCCAGAAAATCCTTGACTGCCGTCTCTGGCGGCGTGTCCGGCGGCAGGATGGCGCTGGCGGGAACCTTTGTCGGGGCGGGAACGGGCGGCAGCGTGAAGCCTGTTGGCCACGTTGCGCCGCGTTCCTGCAACACGGCGTCGTAACCAGTCAAGGGCGGGACGGTGTGCGGCTCCAGCCATGCCTTGCCGGGGTCGTAGGCGAAGCCCGGATCGATGCCCTTCGGAACGCGCACGACGCGCGGATTGCTGCCGGTCTTGCCGACGATCCTTTCTTCCCACTCGACGGGCGGGGCGGTATTCGCGCCGCCTTCGCGCTCGGCTTCCAGGCGGGAGAGGGATTCCACCGTGCAGCCGCAGCCCCAGCCGTTTGACGGCTTGTGCGTATGCCACCACGGGTCGTCGGCGGAAAGAATCAGGCCGTCCCACGCCTTGTGCTCCAGACGCGGATGCCCGGAGCCGGAATGCACGTAGCGCAAGAAGGGGCGCAGGCGCTTGACCTTCATCATCTGCTGATAACGTCCGGCGTTGTAGGACTGGCGGACGTTCGTATCGTAAATGACGCGGCTGCGCCAGCCGGGTGTGCCGTTGTAGCTCCAGCCGTGCCGCTTTGCAATCTCCGGGAACGCCGCTTTGAATTCCGCGTAACCGCCCTTTGAACGGGCTTTATCGAGCGCGTTGTAGAGGTCTTCGAGCAAGGCGTCGTGGCTCGCGCCCGCGACCACGAACGCATGGCTGTGCTGTTCCTGCCAGATGTCCGTCCAGCCCGACGACGGCAGCTTGACCTTGCCGCGCCAGTAGTCGATGGCCTCGGAAAACGGCAGCGCGGCGGGGGGAAACGCCATCACGCATATGCACTTCATCGAAGGCGACGCGAGGACGTTCACCGGCGGTTGCCATGATGTACGCATACGCAGCAAACGACTGAAACAGGCGGGCATCCTGAAAAAGAAGGAAACACTACACGACGCGACGGCCTGCTGTTACACTCACGACGGCAAACCGCATTGCTGGTCTGGATGCGGGCACACTTTTGAATCCCGTTCTTCCCGGCGCTGGCGCAAGTCCCGCGGCATTCCGATTGGAGCCATATGTCATGCAAAAAAATACGCAATGCGCGCAGGCGGCACGCCTGATCGAAAATGCCGACGGGCTACTGATTGCAGCCGGGGCAGGCATGGGCGTGGATTCCGGGTTGCCGGACTTTCGCGGGACGGAAGGCTTCTGGCGGGCGTATCCAGCCCTGGGCAAGGCGCAGTTGCGCTTCGAGGCGATTGCCGATCCGCATGCCTTTCATACCGACCCTCGTCTTGCCTGGGGGTTTTATGGGCATCGCCTGAATTCTTACCGCGCCGTCACGCCACACGCTGGGTTTTACATTCTGCAGAAGATGGCCGAAAACATGCCGCATGGGATGTTCGTGTTTACGAGCAACGTTGATGGTCAATTCCAGAAATCCGGGGTCGACGAAAAGCGCGTTGTGGAATGTCACGGTTCGATTCACCATTTGCAATGTCTGGAAAATTGCGACGCGGAGCTATGGCCCGCCGACGACTTTTGGCCGGACGTCGATGACGAGAATTGCCGTCTGCGGTCGCCGTTGCCGGAATGTCCCGTCTGTCACGCGCTGGCGCGCCCCAATATCCTCATGTTCAACGACTGGAATTGGCTGGACGCGCGCACCCATGCGCAACTTCTGCATTTTCGGCGCTGGCGGCAGGCGGTCAAGCGTCTGGTGGTCATTGAAATCGGCGCGGGAACGGCAATTCCCACGGTACGCGACTTTAGCGAGGAACAGGCCTGCCCGTTGATTCGCATCAACACCCGCGCCTCACAGGTACATCGGCCCGGCGACGTAGGCCTGGCAATGGGGGGATTGGCAGGGTTGCAGGCAATTGCGGCGGCTTTCGCCTGAAAACGGGAAAGCGGGGAATCGCCGCCCCAGACGCAGTCAATCCGCATCCATTTCCGCGTCCGTCGCGGCGCGCGCTCTGGCGAGGGCGGCCTGGCGTTTTGCGCACGGCGTCTTGCAGCCTGCGGCGCATTCGACGTTCAGGGCTTCATAGCCGCCGCAACTTCCCGCAATGGGCTTGCGTCCGCACAAAACGCCAATGGCCATAATGAGCACCAGAAAAACGATGACGCCAAAGGTGACAAAAAACAGGTTCATGAAAAATTCCGCTCGCAAATCCGCCGAGTGTCCGGCAACCCGATCATTCTCGCACCAGTCTTCACGCATTGCCAGCGCAGGAACCGCGGACGGCTGCGCAACGCCAGCCCGCGGTTCGTCCTCGTCCATTCGGCCTTCCCGCGCCTCTTTCGCAAAAGATTTTGAACGGAGTTCTTACGCCTTGCGATCCGCCAGACGACCGCCCCGTTACTACCCATACTGGACGGCTTGCCCGCCCCATGCGGTGCCGTTCGTCCCGCCCGGATCGTCCTGGCGCTGCCCCTTGAGCGCCAGCAGGCTATAGACCGCGGGCACGACGAACAGAGTAAAAAAAGTGCCGAGCAGGAGACCGCCGACGATGACCCAGCCGATCTGTTGGCGGGATTCCGCGCCCGCGCCGCTTGCCAGCGCCAGCGGCAACGCGCCCAGCACCATTGCGCCGGTAGTCATGAGGATGGGGCGCAAACGCAACTGCGCGGCTTCCATGGCCGCGCGCGTCCGATCCCTGCCCTGTTCCTGCAACTGGTTGGCGAATTCCACGATCAGAATGCCGTGCTTGGTAATCAGGCCGACCAGCGTGACCAGGCCAATCTGACTATACACATTCAGGGTGCCGCCGAAAAAATACAGTGCGGCCAGGGCGCCGGTCATGGACAGCGGCACGGTGAGCATGATGATGAACGGGGCGCGGAAACTCTCGAACTGCGCCGCCAGCACCAGATAAATGAAGGCCAGCGCCAGCAGGAAAGTCATGGCGAGCGAAGAGGAGGACTGGCGGAATTCGCGTGACTGACCGTTGTAATCCACGGCATAGCCGGGTTTCAGCATCTTGCGCGCCGTGTCTTCCATGAAGGCCAGCGCCTCGCCCAGCGTATAGCCCGGCGTGAGATTGGCGGTAATGGTCACGGCGCGACGCTGGGCGAAGTGGTTCAATTCCCGCGGACTGACGGTCTCTCGCACGGAAAGCAGACTGGACAGCGGGATCATCTCGCCATTCTTGCCGCGGGTATAAATGTCGCGGATGTCTTCCGGCGTCACCCGTTCGTCGTCTTCCACCTGCACGATGACTTCATACTGCTCGCCGTCGCGCTTGAAGCGCGTCACCTGACGTCCGCCGAGCATGGTTTCCAGGGTGCGCCCCACGGTATCCACGGAAACGCCCAAATCGGCGGCGCGCTCGCGGTTGACATGCACATTGAGTTCCGGCTTGTTCAAGCGCAAGTCGGTATCGATATTGTTGAGACCGGGATTCTTGCGAATTTCCTGCACGAAGGCTTCCACGACCTGCGCCAGTTCTGTGTAATCGGCGCTGGTGATGATGACGAAATTGACAGGTTGCGCCCGACCGCTCTGCCCCAGCGACGGCGGCAGCGTGGGAAAAGCCAGAATGCCGGGAATGGCGGAAAATTGCGGACGCAGTTCCTCGGCGATTTCCTGTGCTGTTCGCTTGCGCGCCTTCCAGTCGGTAAGCCGCGCGAAGGAGACGCCGCGATTCAGGATGGGCGCGCCAACGATGATGTTGTACCGGTCGATTTCCGGCGTCTTCAGATAAATGGCTTCCAGTTGGCGGGCATAACCATCCATGTAGACCAGCGTCGCCCCTTCCGGGCCGGAGAAGGAACCGACGATGGTGCCGCGATCCTCGATGGGCGCAAGCTCCGATTTCAGGAGCATGAAAAACACACCGCCCGCCGCCGCCACCGCGAAAAAAACCAGCATGACCAGCGCGCGCCGCCGGAGCATGAACGCCAGCACGTTCTGATAACCCGCCGTCAGTCCGTCCAGAAAGCGTTCCACCAACGCAAAGGCGCGGTTGTGCTTTTCCTGATGCCGCAACAACTGCGAACACATCATCGGCGACAGGGTGAGCGCCACAAAGCCGGAAACCAGCACCGCTCCGGCCAGTGTGAGCGCGAATTCGATGAAAAGCTTGCCCGTGCGCCCGGTCATGAAAGCCACCGGCGCGTAGACGGCGGCAAGCGTGATGGTCATGGCGACCACGGCAAAGCCGATTTCCCTCGCGCCCTTTCTTGCCGCTTCGCGGCGCGGCATGCCCGCCTCGATATGGCGAAAAATGTTTTCCAGCATCACGATGGCGTCATCGACCACCAGGCCAATCGCCAGCACCAGCGCCAGCAGAGTCAGCGTGTTGATGGAAAACCCCATGACGAACATCAGGGAAAACACGCCGACGAGCGACACCGGAATCGTCACCAGCGGAACCAGTGTGGCGCGGAAATTCCGCAGGAAAAAGAAAATGATCAGGATCACCAGCACGATGGATTCGCCAATGGTGGAAAACACCGCTTCGATGGAACGATCGATGAAGGTCGTGGAATCGTAGGAAACATCAACGCTCATGCCTTCCGGCAATTCCGCGGCGATGCGCGGCAATTCTTCCTGCAGGGCGCGCGCCAGTTCCAGCGGATTGGCGGTGGATTGCTTGATCAGCCCCAGATTGATGGCGCTCCTGCCGGAAAAGCGCGTAATGTTGCGCTCGGATTCCGCGCCAACCTCCACCCGCCCCAAGTCGGCAAGCCGCACCGGATAACCGTTGACCGTTTTGACGATCACCGCCGCGAATTCTTCCGGGCGCTGCAAATCCGTCTGCGCCACCACGGAAAATTCCCGCCGGAAACTTTCGATGCGCCCGGCGGGAACTTCCACATTCTGCTGGCGCAGGGCGTCCTCCACATCCTGTGCCGTCACCTGATAGGCCGCCAGCCGGGCGCGATCCAGCCATATCCGCATGGCAAAGCGACGCTCGCCGTAAATGCCCACGTCCGCCATGCCCGGCAGGGTTTGCAGGCGCGGCTTGACGATGCGGCTGGCAAAATCGCTCACTTCCAGCGGCGTATGCCGATCGGAAGAAAAGGAAAGACGAATGATCGGATCGGCGTCCGCCTCCACCTTGGCGATGATGGGTTCATCCACGTCGTCCGGCAATTTCCCGCGCGCGCGCGAGACGCGGTCGCGCACGTCGGAAGCGGCGGAATCCGGGTCGCGCTCCATCTTGAAGCGCACGGAAACCTGGCTCCTTTCGGAACGGGAGACGGAAGAAAGCACCTCGACGCCCTCGATGCCCGCCAGCGAATCTTCCAGCGGCTTCGTGATCTGCGACTCGATGATTTCCGCCGAAGCGCCGCGATAAGTGGTGGAAACCGTGACAATCGGCTCGTCGATATGCGGATACTCGCGCACAGTCAATCGCCCGTAGGAAACCACGCCCAGCAATATGAGCGCCAGGGAAAGCACCGTGGCGAAAACCGGACGCGCAATGCAGATTTCAGAGAGCTTCATGGGCAAAAGAAGGACAAAAGCGCAAAATGCCGCGCCATTGTACGCCTGACGCCCGCCTTTGGATGCATCCGCAATAAATTCACGGGCGATTGCCCCGCCAGTCCGGATGATTCGACCCAATGGGGCGTGGCGGGGATGTTATGATGGGCGTTCGCACAAGAGGGAAAGCGGGATAGATGTATCATCGTCAAGAATTCGGGCGGGCTGCGCGCCTGCCTGCGGCGTTTGCGCGGCAGACAGGCTTTTGCCGCGCGCCAAAAACAAGAATCTGCGGCGCGCGAAGAGCGCGTTCCTGTTGGCGGAGGCGTCCGTGACGGCGGCGGCGGACATCGTTCCGGCGCTGGCGGCGCGCGTCTACGGGCAGCCGCTGGCTGAGTTGCCGCAGGATTTGTATATTCCGCCGGACGCGCTGGAAGTCATGCTGGAGGCGTTCGAGGGACCGCTGGATTTGTTGCTCTACCTGATTCGCAAGGCCAACGTCGATATTCTCGATATTCCCATGGCGTCCTTGACGCGCCAGTATCTCGATTATGTCGAAGCCATGCGCTCTGAGAATCTCGAATTGGCCGCCGAGTACCTGGTGATGGCGGCGATGCTGATCGAAATCAAGTCGCGCATGTTGCTGCCCCGTCCCCAGGCGGCGGACGGCGAAGAAGCGGCGGACCCGCGCGCGGAACTGGCGCGGCGGCTGATGGAATACGAGCAAATCAAACTCGCGGCGCAGAAAATCGACCGGATGAAACAGGCCGAGCGGGATTTCTTCTGGCTGGAAGCCTGGGTCGAAAAAAGCCTGATCAAGCGTTATCCCGCCGTCACACAGGAAGATTTGCAGGCGGCATGGCGCAACGTCCTGCGCCAGTCCAGTCTGCACTCGCGCCACCAGATTACGCGCGAGGCGCTTTCCGTGCGCGAGCACATGGGCGTCATTCTGCGCTTCTTGCGGACGCGGGGCGGACATGCCGCCTTTGAGACGCTGTTCGACCCGCTCCTGGGGACGTCCGTGCTGGTGGTGCATTTCATCGCCATGCTGGAACTGGCGCGCGAACGTCTGGTGGATATTGTCCAGATCGAGGCGTTTTGTCCCATTTATATTCACCTGGCGGCACAGGATACGGATGCGCGACATGAATTTGCATAAACTTGAATCGACGCTGGAAGCGGCGCTGCTGGCGGCGCAGGAACCGCTTTCGCTGGCGGATTTCAAAAAAATGTTCGACGATGAATTGAGCGACGACCTGTTGCGCAAATGCCTGGAGAAGCTGCGCGCGGCCTGGCAGGATCGCCCGGCGGAACTGGTGCGGCTGGCTTCCGGCTGGCGATTTCGCGTCCGCGCCGAATACATGCCCCATCTGGAACGCCTAAGCCCGGAAAAGCCGCCCAAATACTCGCGCGTCGTGCTGGAAACGTTGGCCGTCATCGCTTATCGTCAGCCGGTGACGCGCGGCGACATCGAGGCCATTCGCGGCGTCGCCGTCAATGCCAACGCCATTCGCGCCCTGGAAGAGCGCGGTTGGATCGACGTGGTGGGGCATCGGGAAACGCCGGGGCGTCCGGCGCTTTACGCGACCACACGCAAATTTCTGGATGATCTGGGTCTGCTGACCCTGGGCGAACTGCCCGCGCTGGAAGCCCAGGGACGCCTCAACCCGCCGGAGTCCGCCGATGCGTCCTGAAAAAAAACCTGTTCGCTCTACAGCCCCCGCGCCTTTTGGCGGCGCAGACGGCGGTCTGGATGGCCGACGCAATCGCCGCGGCGCGGCGCGGCATATTCCGCGCCCGTCCGCATCCGCAGTCAGCGAGCGCCTGCACAAGGTTCTGGCGCGGGCGGGGCTGGGGTCGCGGCGACAAATGGAAGCGTGGATCGCCGCCGGACGCCTGGAGGTCAATGGCCAACAGGCGGAAATCGGCATGAGCGTCGGCCCCCGGGATCGAGTGAAGCTGGATGGAAAGCTCATCACCCTGCATTTTTCCACGCAACTGCCGCGCGTTTTGCTCTATCACAAACCTGAGGGCGAGATTGTCTCCCGCGACGATCCAGAAGGCCGCCCCAACGTCTTTGCCGCCCTGCCGCGCTTGCGCGGCAGCCGCTGGGTAGCGGTGGGCAGACTGGATCTGAACACTTCCGGCCTCATTTTGTTTACCACTTCCGGCGAGCTGGCAAACCAGTTGATGCACCCCGGCGCGGAATTGTTGCGCGTATATGCCGTGCGGGTGATCGGCGAACTTGCCCCGGACGCCCAGGAAAAACTTCTGGCGGGGGTGCCCCTGGAAGATGGCGTCGCCCGTTTTGCCAGTCTGGAAGACGCGGGCGGGCAAGGCGTAAACCACTGGCATCACGTCAGCCTTTTTGAAGGCAGAAACCGCGAAGTGCGGCGTATGTTCGAGGCGGTGGGCAGCAAGGTCAGTCGTCTGATCCGTATCCGCTATGGCCCCTTTGTCTTGCCGTCGCGCCTGAAACGCGGTCGGTTCCTGGAACTGGGGAAAGCCGAAGTCGAGCGCCTTCTGGCCGGGCTGAAAGAAATCAGACAGCCGGACGTTTGAATACGCTTCCGGTCAGATGGGAATGAAGGCGGCGCGGCCATTGGCTTCGGTTTTCAGCAGGGGATGACCATAAAGACGGGAGAGTTTTTCCGGAATGAGCAGGGCGTCCGCCGCGCCGATCTCGGTTTCGCCGTCGCCGTACAGGAGCAGCGCCCGCGTGTGGCAACGCATGGCAAGTCCCGGATCGTGCAGAACGCTGATAAGCGCCGCGCCATGCCGGACGCGCCCGGCGAGCAGCGTCAGGGCGACGATTTGGTGATTCATGTCCAGATGGGCTATCGGCTCGTCCGCCAGCATCAGCGGCGTCTCCTGAAGCAGCAGGGTCGCAATGGCCAGCCGTTGCCGTTCGCCGCCGGAGAGTGTGCGCACGTCGCGCTCCGCCATTTGCGCCAGATCGACATCCGCCAGCGCCGCGCGCGCTTTCGCAACATCCGCCGCGCTTTCCCACTGCCAGCGCCCCAGATGCGGATGGCGTCCGGTCAGGGCGATTTCCAGCACTCGCGCGGCAAAGGGATCGTCACGCCGCTGTCCCAGCCAGCCGCGTTGCCGCGCCGCCGCGCGCGGCTTCAGTTCGGCGTAGCGTTTGCCGTTCAGCAGGATTTCTCCGCCTTCCGGCGCGCGCAGCCCGGCCAGCGCGGCAAGCAATGTGGATTTGCCCGCGCCGTTGCGTCCCAGAATGACGAGGGAATCGCCGGGAAACAGCCGCATTTCCAGATCGCGGCATACCAGATGCGCGCCAATGCGGATCGTGAGCTGGCGCGCGGTCAGAAGCGGCGCGGTCATGGCGCGCTGCCCTTCTGGCGCGAAAACAAGAAGAGAAACG
>JAITJU010000125.1 GCA_031278735.1 Zoogloeaceae bacterium | reverse complement strand
CGCGGCCTCCGATCTGGAAGTCGCGCAAGCCGTGACCGCCCATGCCGCGACTTCGGCGCAGCTCTCGGAGATCCTGCGTCAGCGCACTCAGGCGGAAAATCTGCTTGCCCTCCTGGTCGGACAACCCGGCCTGCGCCTTGAACCGCTCGAAGAAACCGTCGTGCCGATCTCTCCCTTGCCGCCGGTGGGATTGCCCTCTGCCCTGATAGAAGCGCGTCCCGACGTGCGTCAGGCGGAAGAAGCCCTGATTGCCGCCAATGCCCGCATCGGTCTGGCCAAGGCCGCCTATTTTCCGATCATCGGCCTCACTGGGTTTTTCGGCAGCGAGAGCGCCCAGTTGGCGCAGCTTTTCAGCCGTCCCGCTGAAATCTGGTCGTATGGCGTAGCCGTCACGGCGCCTATTTTCAATTGGGGGCGCACCAGCGCCAGAGTCGATCAGGCCGACGCGCGGCAACGGGAAGCCTTGGCGAACTACCAGAAAGCCGTGCAGGGCGCTTTCCGCGAAGTGCGCGACGCCCTTGCCTCGCTCAGTCTCTTCGATCGGATGGAAAGCGAACGGATGACGCAGCTTTCCGCCGCGGGCGACGCGCTGAAACTTTCCACGGCGCGCTATGAAGTCGGCTACTCCGGCTTTCTGGAAGTGCTGGACAGCCAGCGCGCCCTGAACGACGCCCATCTGCAATATCTTGCCGCGCGCCGCAATCGCCTTCTGTCCGCCGTCGATTTGTTCAAGGCGCTGGGCGGCGGCTGGCGGGAGGCGGAAGAAGAGGACGAGCGAGAAAATCCGTCGGCGGACGCCGCCCCCCCCCCTGCGGATTCTTGATGGAGCCGGAAAGAGCATGGCGCGCAAAACCAAGGAAGACGCCTGTATTACCCGCAACCACATTCTGGACGCGGCGGTGGAATGCTTTGGCAAACAGGGCGTCTCGCGCACTTCCCTGAATGATATCGCGCGGCAGGCGGGTGTGACGCGCGGCGCGATTTACTGGCATTTTTCCAATCGCGGCGAACTGTTCGTCGCCATGGTCGAGCGCCTCGTTTGCCCCTTGATCCTGCAAAGCGAGGAGTACTTCCGCCAAATGATGACTGCCGACCCCTTGGGCTTCATTCGCGCCTCCACCCTGGGCTTTTTCGATAAACTGACGCACGACGCGAATTTTTACCGAGTGTTTGAAATTCTCTGGCACAAATGCGAATACGTGGGCGAAATGGCCGATATTCGCAAAAGACATCTGGATGAGGGCGAAAAACACATCGACATCTTACAGCAGGCCTTTATCCGAATGCGGCAAAACGGCCAACTGTCCTCGCGCCTGACGCCGCATCAGGCCACCATCGCCTTGATTTCCCTCGTCGATGGCCTGATTTTCAACTGGACCAAGAGCAATCGCCTGCTCTTTCCGCTGGAAAGCTACGGCAGACCCATCCTGAACGCCTTTTTGGATAGTCTGCAAACGGGAGAAGGACGGAGATTCTGAAGGCGGAACCCTCCGAAAAATCCGTTGCGGCGCGAAAAAATCCAGATGAGCGCAGCGGGAAGCAATCCAGGTGACTTTGGGGGAATGCTGATCGAGTCATCGTCAAAAGCGCCCGCGGGCGCGCGGGCGTCACGCCGGACGTCAATCCGTTTCTCGCGCGGCTCGTTCAAGCAAGGCCGCGCATTACACGCCTTCCGTCTCCGTGAAGGCAAATACGGTCGGTACTCTTCTGGCAAATGTGATTGCCCCGGCGAGGCAAAAAACCGCATAATCCACGCTTTCTTTTTTCTGTCGCGCTTATGCCCGCGCTTGTGCCCGGAATGAATCTGCGAGGCTGGACGGCCTGGATGCCCGCAATGGAGACGACTGCGGCATGGACGGCATGGGCGCGTTCCGGCGGCGGCGCCGCGCCGCCTGGCGCTGCGGACGCAGCCGAGCCGCCGCCGATCAAGGAGATTCCGCCGCTCTTGCGCCGTCGCGCGGACAAGATGGGACGCGCCTTGCTGCACACGCTCTCGCGTCCAGAATTGCCTTACGCCGGGCAGCCGCTTATTTTGTGCAGCCGCCTGGGAGAATTTTCGCGCGCGCTGGCGCTTCAGCGTGAGTTGGCGCGCGCAGGCCAGGTGTCGCCGCAGCAGTTCAGCATGGCCGTGCACAACGCCATCGGCGGTCTGTTCATGATGGCGCAGAAAACCAATGCGCCGCTCACCGCGCTGGCCGCCGCGGAAGACATGGCGCTGGCCGGATTGCTGGAAGCGGCCATTCAGCTTGCCGACGGCGCGGCAAGCGTCTGGCTTTGTTTCTCCGAGGAGCCGCTGCCGGACGTATACCGCAACCAGGATACGCCGCCCCGGTCTGTCAACTATTTTTCCCTGCTGCTCGAACTCGCCGCGGGCGATACGTTCCGCCTGCAACCCGAAACTTGCGCGCATACGGATTCCGCGCGGGCTTCGCCCTTGGATCTCCTTTGCTTCCTGCTTTCTCCAACGGCGGCGGCGCTGCCCCTGTCGGCGCGCGGCGGCTGGACATTGCGTCGCCGGAACGGCGCCGACGCCGCATGATCGACGCGTCAACCATGCGCGGGAGCGCCATGAAAATCATGGCGGAAATCGAGGGTATGCTGGATCGTCCTTTTCGCATCATCGCCACCGCGTTCTGTTTTGCCGTTTTCGGTTTGGGCGGAGTCCTGATTCTTTGTTTCGTCTTTCCCTGTCTGCGCTTTTTTTACGCCGATTTGCAGGTCTCCCAGCAACACGCCCGCCGCATCATTCATCGTTCTTTCAAGTGGTTCGTGCGGCTCATGGAGGTCTGCGGCGTCATCAGCCATGAAGTGCGGCAGGCGGAAAAACTGGCGCGCACTGGTCTGCTGATTGTTGCCAATCACCCTTCGCTGATTGACGTGGTGCTGCTGATTGCGCTGATAGAACGCCCGAATTGCGTGATCAAGGCCAGCCTGCGCGATAACGTGTTTACCCGCGGGCCGGTGCGCAGCGCGGGTTTCGTGGTCAATACGGACGGTCCGCAACTGGTGGCCGATTGCGTGGCCTCGGTGCGCTCCGGCGACAATCTGATTATTTTTCCGGAAGGAACGCGCAGCCTGACGCACAATGGCGCGCTCAATCCCTTGAAGCGCGGCGCGGCCAATATCGCCTTGCGCGGCGGCCTGCCATTGACCCCCGTCGTCATCACGGTCTCGGAACCCATGCTGGGCAAGGGGCAAAGCTGGCGCGACGCGCCGCGAAAACGCCCGCATTTCATCCTCGGCGTCGAGGACGACCTGCCCGTGACGCCCTATTGCGCCGCGCTGGCGGAAGAGAAACTCATGAGTGACGACGCGGCGGACGGCGGCGCGGCGGCTGGCGAAGCCTTGTCCGCCGCTTCCCGGATGGCGCGGCGGCTTTCCCGCGACTTGAGCGCTTTTTTTGCCGAGAAAATCACACGGCAAGGCGCGGACGCGATGTCCGCCGACGGTTTGCCGCGCCAGTGACGGGATGCGCGCGGCGCGGGCGTCTGGTCATTTTCCCCACGAATCCCGCAAGGTGACGGCGCGGTTGAATATCGGCGCGCCGGGGCGGGAATCCCGCGCGTCGGCGACGAAATAACCGTGACGCTCGAACTGGAAGCGTTGTTCCGGCAAGGCGTCTTTCAGGCAGGGTTCCAGTTGGGCGATGACGCGCTTGAAGGAATCCGGGTTCAGGTCCGCCAGAAAATCCCGATCGCCCGCACCGGGCGCGGGAACGGCAAAGAGCCGATCATAGAGGCGGACTTCGGCGGCATGAGCGCCATCGACCGCAGCCCAGTGCAGATTGCCCTTGACCTTGACGCTGTCCGCGCCGGGCGTGCCGGAAAGCGTGTCGGGCAGATATTCGCAGAGAACCGCCGTTATCTTGCCTTCAACATCTTTTTCGCAGCCAACGCACTTGACGACGTAAGCATATTTCAGCCGCGCCATGTTGCCGGGGTAAAGGCGGTTGTAGCCTTTTTCCGGCGTTTCGCGGAAATCTTCGCGCTCTATCCACACTTCGCGTCCAAAGGGCAGGTCGCGCTTGCCCAGTTCCGGCTTCAGCGGGTGATTGGGCGCGCGGCAGATTTCTTTCTGGCCAGCGGGATAATTGACGATGACGAGCCTGACCGGATCGAGCACGGCGATGCGGCGCGCGTCCGTCTCGTTCATCACTTCGCGCATGCAGTCTTCCAGCAGGCCGTAATCGATCAGCGAATCGGATTTGGAGACGCCAATGCGCTCCATGAGCCGCCGGAAACCTTGCGGCGCGTAGCCGCGCCGACGCGCGCCGACCAGCGTCGGCATGCGCGGATCATCCCAGCCGGAAACGTGCCGTTCCTCCACCAGTTGAATCAGCTTGCGCTTGGAAAGGAGCACGTAGGTGAGATTGAGGCGGGAAAATTCGTACTGGTTGGGCAGGGGGCGCGGAAACAGGCCGCCTTCGGCCAGACGTTCCAGCAGCCAGTCGTAAAAGGGGCGTTGATCCTCGAATTCCAGTGTGCAGATGGAATGGGTGACGTTTTCCAGCGCGTCTTCGATGGGGTGCGCGAAGGTGTAC
>JAITJU010000086.1 GCA_031278735.1 Zoogloeaceae bacterium | reverse complement strand
CCTCGTCCTTACCCGTCACCTGCCCGATCTGAAGGACAAGATAACGGCAGTCCGGGAGATGTTCGCGGCACTGTATTCCTGATGCCGCCACCGCGAGATATCGCAGAAAACGCTTGCTTTTGAGAACACGGTTTGCCGCCTTCCGATCAGTAAAACCTGCCCATCGGGTGTGCAAACAGGATAGAATCATATATTTTCCGTTTCTTTGCCCGCGCTATGCGTTCTGAAAAACTTGAAAACATCAACGTTGCGGCGTTCGATACCATGCCGACGCCGCGCGAATTACACAAGCGCTTGCCCATCAGCGAGCAAGCCAGGGCGACCGTCAGTTCGGCGCGCAAGGCGCTGAACGCCATTCTCGACCGCGAGGACCATCGCCTTTTCGTGGTCGTCGGCCCCTGTTCCATTCATGACCCGGTGGCGGGGCTTGACTACGCGCGCCGCCTGAAGGCGCTTGCGGATGAGGTGAGCGCCGCCTTGTTCGTCGTTATGCGCGTGTATTTTGAAAAGCCGCGCACCACCGTTGGCTGGAAGGGGTACATCAACGATCCCGACATGGACGATTCCTTTCGCGTCGATGTGGGAATGGAAAGAGCGCGCGATTTTCTCTTGCAAGTGAATAATCTGGGCCTGCCTACCGGCACCGAGGCGCTCGACCCGACCTCGCCGCAGTATCTGGGCGATCTGGTCGCTTGGAACGCCATTGGCGCGCGCACCACGGAATCCCAGACGCACCGCGAAATGTCTTCCGGCCTTTCGACGCCGGTCGGCTTCAAGAACGCAACCAGCGGCGATTTGAGCGTAGCGGTCAATGCCATTCTTTCCGCTTCCCGTCCGCACGCCTTTCTGGGCGTGGATACGGATGGGCGCGTCGCCATCGTCCGCACCACAGGCAATCCGTATGGTCACGTCGTGCTGCGCGGCGGCGACGGCAAGCCCAATTACGATACCGTCTCCATCGCGCTGGCGGAAGAATCCTTGCAAAAGGCGCATCTTCCCGCCAATCTGGTGGTCGATTGTTCGCACGCCAACAGCTTCAAGAAACCGGAAATGCAGCCTCTGGTGCTCGCGGACGTGGTCAGCCAGATTCGTGCCGGCAATGAATCCATCGTTGGCGTCATGATAGAATCCAATCTGGAAGCGGGCAGCCAGCCCATTCCCGCCGATTTGCGCCGACTCCGCTATGGCTGCTCGGTTACCGACGCCTGCGTGGACTGGGAGACAACGGAAAAAATGCTGCGCGATGCGGCAAGCGCGCTCAAGGAGACATTGCCGCGCAGGTCGCGGCACCCTTCCCCGACCTGACCCCAGCTCACTTTTTGTCCAATCCGTTGCGACAGGATGGATTCGCCGAATTCCTGACACATGATCCCGCTCATTCAATACCAGCAGGACGCCGAACGGGCGACCATCACGCTGAACAACCCCGAAAAGCTGAACGCCATCAATTTTGCCATGTGGCGGGAGCTTGCGCGCGTCGTTGGCGAGGCATCGCAGGACGAAAGCGTGCGCTGCGTGGTGATTCGCGGCGCGGGCGATCATTTCGCGGCGGGGGGTGACCTGGAAGAATTCCAGCGTCTGCGCGCCACGCTGGAGCAGGCGATCCGCTATCACGAGGAAGTCGCCAGGGCGCTGGAGACCATACGGCATTGTCAACATCCGACACTGGCCATGATACGGGGCGCATGCATCGGCGGCGGTCTGGAAATCGCCGCCTGTTGCGATATCCGCATCTGCGACGGCAGCGCCCGCTTCGGCGCGCCGATCAATAAACTGGGCTTTTCCATGTATCCCGGCGAGATGTCGGGATTATTGAAGGTGTGCGGTCAGGCGACGGTGGCGGAAATGCTGCTTGAAGCCCGTATTTTCGACGCCGAAGAGGCCGCGCGCAAGAATCTGGTTAGTCGCGTCGTCGCGCCGGAGGCGTTGCAGGCAGAAGTGGATGCCGCCGCGCGCCGTATTCTGGCAGGCGCTCCCAAAGTGGCCAGTTGGCACAAACACTGGATGCGCCGCCTCACACACGACGCGCCGCTTACCCAGGATGAGAAAATCGCCGCCTTCGCTTTTCTGGATACGGAAGACTACAGGGAAGGTATCGCCGCCTTCGTGGAAAAGCGCAAACCACGCTTTACCGGCAGATAGACAAAGCGATAGCCCTTGCCGGGGACGAAGGGGAAAACCGCGGCTTGCGGCGCGCGGCGCACCTTGCAATGACAAGGCCGAAAGGCGGCTGACGGAGAACAGGCCAATTTGCGTCTGCGCCGTCGCTTGCCCACCCTCGGTGCGCGCTTGCCGCCCACGTTGGAGCGCGGGCGGCGAAGCCGCCGCAAACTTTATCCGGTTCCCCGTTTATCCGGTTCCCTGTCCTTGGTCTTCCGTCACCGAACCGCGCCCATACAGGATTGCAGTTGGTCTTTCCTGACTTCGCGCCCGTAATCGCCCTCGAAATACTCGACAAGACACTCAGCTCTCTTTTTACGCGCGCCGGACAAGCTGTCGATGACCGGTCGCGCCTCCCGGAAAGACCAATCATGGGGTTCATCGCCCGCCGCATGGATGGTTTCCAGCACGCTTTGCAGCGGCGTCTTCGGGTCCGCCAGCCAGATGATGAAGGTCATGACGGCCTTCAGGTACTTGTCCACGCCGTGAAGCTTCCGCAGCGCCTCCGCCCGCCGGACGGCTTCCTCGTTGTGCCCAAGGATCAGGGACGCTTCGGCGGAATTGGCCAGCGCGGAACCAACAATGTCCATGTCGTTGGCGAAACGCCGCGCCGCCTCGTCGTAGACCGCGATGGCTTCCGCCAGACTGGCTTTGTCCTCCCGCTGGTTCAGCGTCAAGCCCTTGTGGAGCAGCGCCTTGCCCACCTGCCTTTGAACTTCCGGGTTTGCGTCCTCGCCAAAACGTCGCGCGATTTCGTCATGAACTTCAATGGACGTTTCCGCGTAAACGAACAGGGAAACGAGAATCGGCTTGAGCTTCTTGATGGCCTCCTCCGGCGACAGGGACGACAAGGAGACGGGTTTCTCCCTGGGGTCGCCGCTCCATTCCGCCGGGTCATGCCGGGCGGCGGATGCTCCGCTCCCTTTCCGCGTTTCCGCGAGGCCACCACCGGCATCCCTGCTCCATCTGTTCCATCCGCGCCGCTCGATAAGGGCGCGGATGGAGCGGATGCAGCCAAGCTCATCGTAACCGCGGCAATCTTCGTCGTCGTCGCCATCATCGTCGTCTCGCAACTGCCGTTCCCTTATCTCCAGCAGCGCGCCAAGCGCCCGATCCACGCGCGCCTGGATCGCGGCATTCCTGTCCGCGCCGAATTCTTCGTACAGCCGCTCGTAGTAACCCTTTTCCTCATCGTGGTCGCAGTGAGGGCACTCCTCCCCTTCCGCCCGTTCGCGGAGCGCCTCCGCCTGTTCAAGGAGCGCCGCGGAAACAGCCTCCCGCACTTCAGGATGCCCGCGAAAGGAGGGAGCGTATCTGGCCTCGTCGTAAAGTTCGATGACCGCCTCCCTCCCCGGCTTGCCGTCTTGCGCCATTATCCTGACCCACCAGGCCAGGAATGCCTGCGCAAGGGACTCCCGAGCAGCGAGATTCTCGAATCTGCCGCCGATCCATTCCAGCATCTCGGAAAGTTCGATAACACTCATGGCGTCTTCGCTGTATTTTGCCTCGGCCCGCCGGGACAGCGCCTTGAAAAATTCCTCCTGGAGCACGGGATCCGACAACAGCGCGTCGTCAGACCGCCTGGACCTCCTGTAAAGACTGAAGCAGAGCGCCGCGATTTCGTCATACACCGCGATGGCCGCCTTCGGGTTTCCCTGTTCATTGAGCATCTCGGCCTTGCTGACCAGCGCCTTGACGACCTGTTGCCAAACCATGAGGCTCTTTCCCTTTTCATGCGCGCCCAGCCAATCCAGGAATTCCGCCATGAAATAGTAATTCATTCCTTTCGCTTCGCCGCCAT
Source organism: Zoogloeaceae bacterium (assembly GCA_031278735.1). Classification (GTDB taxonomy): domain Bacteria; phylum Pseudomonadota; class Gammaproteobacteria; order Burkholderiales; family Rhodocyclaceae; genus Azovibrio. The sequence goes on along the minus strand of JAITJU010000086.1, from coordinate 2,074 downwards.
CCGTCTCGCCTTCCGGCGCATTCTCTTCGCGCTCCCCCGGCGCGAAATTTTCGTCATGGACGGCAATGGCTTCCGCGAATTTGCCCTGCTGACGCAAGAGATGCCCCTTGTTGAACATGGCGGCCGCGGCCGCAGTCAGGCTCCAGTGTTCGCTGTTATCGTAAAACGCCCGGTCGGCGTCATCCAGGTTGGGTAAAACTTTGCGGTAGAAAGGTATGCCGCAGCATTCATGGAGGCGGTCGTAAACGGCAATGGCTTCCGCAAGCCTGCCTTGCCGCGCCAGGGCCACGCCCTTGTTGTTCAGCCCCGCCGCCGCCCACTCCCGGGGCGGGACGCCCAGCGCGGTTCCCGCGATATCCCCGCCATCATCGGCAAAGCGCCGGTCAAGCTCATCGAACAGGGCAACGGCTTCCGCGAGTTTGCCCTGCCTGACCAGGGCCGTGCCATTCTTGAAGAGCGCCGCGGCGACCCATTGGCGCAGCAGCGGAATATCGCTGTCGCCGCCGTCTTCCCCCAGGATGCGGTAGACATATTGATAGTATGCGGCGTCCTTGGCGATTTTGTCGTATTCCTCCAACACATCCTGATCGTGACACGCATACCATTGATTTTTTTCGGAAAAATCGAGAAGGGTCTCTGTCCGGTCGGCAGCCCGCGCCTGCCCCGCCGCGACAAGCGCCGCAAGAAAAAGCGCGCCTGCCAAAGGCCCCGCGAATGCTTTTCCACGCTCAATCAAGCTCATTGAAAGCTCCCATGGCACAATACAGCGTACAGCGCGCCCGAAGAATCCCCGCAATGCGCCGCCGCATCGCAATCGTGATTCCTGGGCATTACGTTTCAGCCGCCAGTCGTCAGTTCCGGCCAGACGGCAGCGGGCAGCATGCGCTTCTGCCCTTCGTTATCAAGCGCCACATAGGTCAGGATGGCCTCCGTTACCTTGACGGTAATCGGCTTTTGCGGATGCCGCTCGGCAAAAACCTGCACCTGGACGGTAATCGAGGTCTGCCCCACATGAACGACTTCGGTATAAAAACTCACCACGTCGCCGCTGGAAATCGGCTGATGGAACTGAAAGCTATTGACCGCCACCGTCGCCACGCGCCCGCGCGCGTGACGCATGGCCTCAATGCCGCCCGCAACATCAACGTTTGACATCACCCAGCCGCCAAAAATGTCGCCAAACATGTTTTCATTACCTGGCATGGGCACCAGGCGCAAAGTAGGCTGATGCCTGGGGCAATGAACCGGTTCATCAATCATGGTCAAGGAAATAAAGACAGAAAGGAAGGGACAGGATAAATTACTGGTACGCAATGTTGCAAATTTTTCCACATTTTTTTTCCGTTCTTGCGCGCCCATGATTGCCGTTCGCCTCGTCTTCTCCGCCGATGATCCCGCCATTCCCGCCCTGCGCGGCTTTTTCCGCGATTACGCGGCCTGGATGGGGGTGAACCTCTCCTTTCAGAACTTCGACAAGGAAATCAGCACCCTGCCCGGATGCTACAGCGGCGAGACAGGCCGCCTCTTCGTCAGCGAAAAAGCGGGGCGCCCCATCGGCTGCGTCGGCATTCGCGCGCTGTCAGAAAGCATGTGCGAGATGAAGCGCATGTATGTCATGCCGGAGGAACGAGGTCATGGCGCGGGCACGGCGCTCACGCTGACCGCTATCCGCGCCGCCCGCGACATGGGGTTTCACCGCCTGGCGCTGGACGCCATTCCCTCCATGCGCATGGCGGTCAAAATCTGCCGCGAGCTGGGATTCACCGAAGCGCCTGCCTACTATCCCGCGCCGCTGGAAGGCGCGATTTATCTCTCGCTGGATTTGCGGCACTGGTCGGAAAAGAGTGTGCGCGAAGAAAATCTTTTCCACCTGTTCGACTTCAACCGCGCCTGGTCCAACCAGATGCAGACGCTGGATCCGGAATACTTCCGAAAGCTCTCCGCCATTCAGTCGCCGCGCTACCTGTGGGTAGGCTGCTCGGATTCGCGCGTTCCCGCCAACCAGATCGTCGGCCTCCTGCCCGGCGAAGTGTTCGTGCATCGCAATGTCGCCAACGTGGTCGCGCATACCGAT
>JAITJU010000061.1 GCA_031278735.1 Zoogloeaceae bacterium | reverse complement strand
GTCGACAAGCGCACTGCCCACTGCGATGAGAAGGCAGAAAATGGCAATCCAGAAAGAATATTTCGCCAGTTTCTCCCAGTCGAAAGGACGGATGGAAACGCTCTGCCGCAGGCGTTCCGCGGTTTCTTGCGGGATCGTTCCTTCCTTGAGCCACTCGTCGATGACGCGGCGCAGGAATTCTCCCTTCTTTTTGTTGAGCAGCATGCCATCCTCCCAAACAATCCGCCGATACCGGCAAAACCCGCCGCCAGAGCAAAACCGGCAAACGGATGTCGCTCTACGCCTTCTCTTCCGACAACCAGTCTTCCGCTTCCTGCGGGTTGTCGAACACTTTCAGTTCGGCGCTCATGAAAACTTGGGCGAGCCAGGCGCTCCACAACACCCACTGGCTGTCCGTAACCACGGCGATACGGTGAAAATCGTCGGCATGGGCGCGGGTAAACTGCAAGTCTTCCAGCGCCACGTCCAGCGTCGCGCCCGCCATGTCGGACAAGTCGAACAGCAAATCCACCGGCCCGTCGAAACGGGTCTTGTAATTTACCGCTTCTTCAAATTCCCGATAATCCGCCAGGGTAAATTCGCCATATACATTGACGCTGACCCGGTGCGGCTGGCAATCCGTAACGATCATGAACACTCCTTGTTGCGATTGAGTTGTGAAAACTCCCGCAGTTTAACCGTTCACGCGACAAACGCGAGGCTTTCCGTTTTTTCCTTGCCGAAAGGCGCTATATCCTTCGCGCCTTCGCGCCCAGCGCGGAAAGTTTTTCCGCCATGTTTTCGTAACCGCGATCCAGATGGTAGATGCGATCAATCCGGGTCTCGCCCCGCGCCGCCAGCGCCGCGACGACCAGCGAAGCGGAGGCGCGCAGGTCGGTTGCCATGACATTGGCGCCCTGCAATCCGGCGACGCCGCGCACGATGGCGTTGTTTCCCTCGATCTGGATGTCCGCGCCCAGGCGCTGCAATTCGGCAACGTGCATGAAGCGATTTTCAAAAATGGTCTCGCGTATGGTCGCCACGCCGTCCGCCACGCAATTGATCGCCATGAACTGCGCCTGCATGTCGGTAGGAAAGGCGGGGTAAGGCGCGGTGCGCAGACTGACGGATTTCAGCCGCGCGGGCGCTTGCAGCGTGATGGCGTCACGCGCCAAATCAAATTCACAGCCGGCGTCCATGAGCTTGTCGATGATCGCGTCCAGGTACGCCGCCGAGGTGTTGGAGAGCCGCACCTTGCCGCCGGTTGCCGCCGCCGCGCACAGATAGGTGCCGGTCTCGATGCGGTCGGGCATGATGGCGTATTCCGCGCCGCTCAGCCTTTCCACGCCCTGGACGCGAATCACGTCCGTGCCCGCGCCGGAAATGCGCGCGCCCATGCGCGCCAGACAGTTCGCCAGATCCGCCACCTCCGGCTCGCGGGCGGCATTTTCGATGATGGTTTCGCCTTCGGCCAGGCTGGCGGCCATGATCAGGTTTTCGGTTCCCGTCACGGTTACCATGTCGGTACAGACGCGCGCGCCCCGCAGTCGCTTCGCCTTGGCGTGGATATACCCCTGCTCCACCCGAATTTCTGCGCCCATCGCCTGCAAGCCCTTGATGTGCTGATCGACGGGACGCGCGCCAATGGCGCAGCCTCCCGGCAGGGAAACCCGCGCCTCGCCACAACGCGCCAACAACGGCCCCAACACCAGAATGGAGGCGCGCATGGTTCTGACCAGATCATAAAGCGCGCTCGGATTGTTCAGCCCGTCGGCATTCAGCGATACCCGCCTTTCTCCCTCCGGCGCGACGCGCACTCCCATCTGCGCCAGCAGATCGAGCAGGGTCGTCACATCCTTGAGACGCGGCAGGTTGGAAAACGTCATCGTTTCGCCCGTCAACAGCGCCGCGCAGAGTATGGGCAAGGCCGCGTTCTTCGCCCCGGAAATGACGATTTCTCCGGAAAGGGACACGCCGCCCTCGATCACCAGTTTATCCATGTCCAAATCTCGCGATCACAAAAGGGCAGAGATTGTAACGCCAACACGCGCCGCGTCGGCAGTTTTCGCGTCACGCGCGACGGGATGCGCCTGCCGCATTTTCCGCCTGGCCGCCGCGCCCTTCATGCCAAACGGCAGGGCTTGCGCCCAATTCATTGTCACTATCCAGCAACATGCCTATAATTCCAAATACAATAATTCCCCTATTCACAAGCAATAAAGGACTTCCACATGAGAGACTTTCGCGGCGCGTCGGTGGTTTTCATCGTCATGATCATGGGTTCGGCGCTTTGCGCCTGCGCGCGCCCCCCCGGCGACGGCGACGCGCTTTTCGTTCAGGGCGTGGTGGCGGAAGAGGCGGGCGACATGGCAAGCGCGACAGAATACTATGAGGAAGCGTGCGCGGCCAACCATTTCAAAGGCTGCAACTATCTTGGCGTCATAACAGAGGAAGAGGACATAAAAAAAGCCGCCCGCCTTTACCAAAAATCCTGCGAAGGCGGATATGCGGCGGCTTGCCGGAATCTGGGCAACATGTACTACGCTGGCGAAGGCGTTGAACAAAACCCTGGGCAGGCCGCCCGCCTGTATGCCAAAGCCTGTGACGGCGGCAGCTGGAATGGCTGCGCCTATCTTGGGATGCTGCACGAAACAGGGGACGGCGTCGAAAAAAGCATTGAAAAAGCCAATGCCCTGCATGAAAAAGCCTTCACATATTCCCTGCAAGCCTGCGCAACGGAAAACAACGAGAAGGAAGACAGCAATAGCTGTTACAATCTAATGGGGAAAAACTATGAGAATGAAAACAACGACGAGGTCAAACAGGATTACACAAAAGCCGCCCGGTTCTATGAAAAAAGCTGCAACAACGGCAATAGCGAAGGTTGCAACCATCTGAGATTGTTATATGAAGCAGGCAATGGCGTTGAAAAAAATATAAAAACAGCGGCAGCCCTGCATGAAAAAACTTTTGCGCAGAGCGAACGATCCTGCGCGGACAAAGCGGACGTCAGCAGATGTTACAACGAATTGGGCGCGCGTTATGAAGAAGGAGAAACCTTCAAGCAGGACAGCACAAAAGCGGCGCGTTTATACGAAAAAAGCTGCGCTCGTGAAAATAGCGAAGGATGCATCCGGCTGGCCATGTTGTATGAAGCGGGTCATGGCGGCGCATCCGGTCGCAAAAAAGCCAGGGCACTGCGTGAAAAAACATTTTTGCGTCATATGCAGGCATGCGAGGAGAAAGGCCGCGAAACCTGTTACGAACTGGCGCATGAATACGAATACTCGCGCTACAATGACAACAGCGGCAGGATGGCGACGCTCTACGAAAAAGCCTGCGACAAGGGGAGCGGCGACGGCTGCGAACAACTGGGCAGTCTGTACAAATCCGGCAATGGCGTCCGAAAAAACGAGAAACAAGCCAAGGAACTGTACGCCAGGGCGACAGGCCATTACGAAAAAGACTGCGCGGCCAATGACGGCCAAGGCTGTCTCAGCCTTGGCTGGGTATATGAACTTGGCGAATGGGTGCAAAAGGATAGTGCAAAAGCCTTCCTCTATTACAAAAAAGGCTGTGAAAACAGAGTGGGTGACAGCTGTGAACGAGCGGGACTCTTTCACCTTGAAGGCAGGGGCGGCATCAAAAAAGACAAGGCGGCGGCAGTGGCCTATTTTACCGCCGGGTGCAAGCTGAAAAGCGAAGGCGCCTGCTACGGGCTAATCTCCACGGACGATGAATATACCGAGTACCTCAAGGGAATACAGGAGGCCATCAAGGAAACGGTGCGGGATCTGAAACAGAAAAGGGGAGAGGAAGGAAAAACGCCTGCCGAAACTCCTGCTTCCGGCCCGGATTCATCTTCGCCATGAGGAATCTCAGAAAATGAAGATTATCTTCAGAATCTTGCCGCTCTTTGCAATATCGGGCGCGCTGTTCTTGTCGTCAGCGGCACTGGCCGATGATTTTGAGGAAGCCTTGAGAGCGCAAATGGCAAATCAGGATAAAAAAGCGGCAAGACTCTACGCGAGCGCCTGCAATGCCGGACACGCCGTCGCCTGCCATCATCTTGCCCGTCAGTATGAACAGGCGGAAGGCGTTCCCAGAGACCGCAGAAGATCTGCAACGCTTCATGAAAAAGCCTGCAACGGCGACAATGGCGAGAGTTGCCAGGCCTTGGCCAAGATGTACAAATTTGGCGAAGGCGTCAGGAAAGACGCCGAAAAATCGCGGCAGCTCTACGAAAAAGCCAATCGGCTATACGCCAAATCCTGCGACATCGGCAACGGCGAAGCCTGCCATCTTCTCGGCCTCATCCACCAGCGCGGCGAGAACGTCAAGGCGAACCTGAAACAGGCGCTGCAATTATTTGAAAAAGCCTGTGACAGCGATAGCGGCAAAGCCTGCCGCCGTTTGGGAGAAATGCACGAGGGAAACGACATCGTCGCAGAGGATCGCAAAAAGGCGCTTTCCTATTATGAAAAAGGCTGTGAAAAAGATGATGGCCACAGTTGCCTGAACGCGGGTTTGTTCTACTTTGGCGGCAAATGGGTGCTTCAGGACTTCACGAAAGCGGAAATCTACATGCAAAAAGGCTGCAAACTCGCCAGTGAAGCCAAAATGTGCCACGGGAGCGGCAACTAGGCATTCCGCCCTGCCGCTTCGCCCGCGAATGTCGGCGCTTCGTACAGGGAGCGGATATGCACCTGTTTTACTTCCGGTCGGTCTGGAATGGCAAACAGGACAGGCGTCAGCAATTCCTCGAAAATGCCGCGCAGGCTGCGCGCGCCGGTTTTGTATTCCAGCGCGATATCCGCGATCTGCTCGAAAACACGCGGCGCGACAATGAGCTTTACGCCTTCTTCCGCCAGAATGCCCTGAAACTGCCGATAGAGCGCGTTTTTCGGCTCCACCATGACGCGCGCCAGCATCTCGCGGGAAAGCGGCTGAATGCGGACAATGACGGGCAGACGCCCGGTGAATTCCGGGATCAGGCCGAATTCGACCAGATCCGTTGGCTTGATGCGACTGTTCAGACGCGCCAGTATCTTGCTGTCATCACCCTGGGTCGTGGCGACATAGCCATAGCTTCGGGTGCGTTCCATGATCTGTTCCAGCCCGACGAAAGCGCCGCCGCAAATGAATAAAACGCCTTTGGTGTCAATGATCCGTCCATCGGGCAGATGCACGGGGTAACCTTCCATGATTTTCAGCAGCGCGTGCTGTACGCTCTCGCCGGAAGCGCCGCTTGCCGTCGCCCCGCCGCCCGCCGTCTTGAGCTTGTCGACTTCGTCGATGAAGACGATGCCTTGCTCGGCCTGTTGCAGATCGCCGTTGGCGCGTTCCAGCAAGCGCGCCATGATGGCCTCGATTTCCTGACCGATGTACTGGCTTTGCGCCAGCACAGTCGCGTCGGCGGTGACGAAAGGAATGGCAAGCTGCCGCGCCAGCGTCTCGCACAGCAAGGTCTTGCCGCAGCCCGTGGGACCGACAATCAGCACATTGCTTTTGCCCATGCCCGCGTCCGCCGCGCGCCCGCCGTCCATCAGCGCCAGCTTGCGGCGATGCATATACACCGCCACGGCCAGCGTCCGCTTGGCGTCATCCTGACCAATGACGTATTGATCCAGATAACGGACAATATCGCTGGGCTTCTTCGCGTTGCCGCCGGAAGACATGCGTACCTCGGCCTACGCCCACTCAAGGAGCGGATTGAGATCGTAGAGATCGGCCAGCAAGCGCAGGTTTTCCGGCGCGCCCGCGACATACAGACGCGCGCCGCGCGCCCGGCAAAAACGCTGCCAGTCCAGCAACACCGCCAGCCCGGAAGAATCCACGCTGACAACGCCGGAAAGTTCCAGCGTGCAGGTCTTTTGCCCCGCCTGTAATGCCGCCTGCAGCGCCGTCTGTCCCGCCTGCAGCAGCAGTCTGGCGTTCGCCAGCGTCATGGGCGCTTCCACGCGCAGACGACCGTCGGCCTCCTGGCGGATCATGGCTTTTCCTGATCCTTCTTCAACGACGCGTTCTTGTTGGCCAGCGATTCAATCAGGCCGTCGATGCCTCCGTTGCGGACTTCCTCGCTGAAACTGGCGCGATAATTGACGACAAGGCTTACTCCCGCAACCATCACGTCATAGACTTTCCAACCGCCGTCCGTTTTTTCCAGACTGTAATCCAGCTGCACGGAACGCGCGCCGGGTTGCAGGATTTCGGTGCGCACCAGCACATCCGTTTCGTCCGGCTTCATTTTGAAAGGCTTGTAGCGCACTTTCTGATCGCGATAGGAAATGACCGCGTTGGCATAGGTGCGCAACAGCAAGTCATGGAATTGCCGGACGAGCTTTTCTTTCTGCGCCGCGCTGGCCTTGCGCCATTCGCGTCCCACTGCCAGCGCCGTCATGTGTTCGAAATTGAAGTGCGGCAGCACCGTGGATTCCACCAGCGCGGTGGTTTTTTGCGCGCCGCGTTCCTTATTCTGCCGAAGCATGTTCAGAACTTCCTCGGTAACGTTCCGCACCAGCGCGTCCGGCGGCAGTTGTGCCGTTTGCGAGGCCGCAGGCGCCGCTTCTCCGGCGGCAAAAACGGGGGACGCCAGCAGACCGGCGGCGGCAATCACTACAAATCGGAAAATACGCATCATGTGGTGGGGTTCCTTGGGCAGAGATAATTGGATCAACGGACGTCCGCCGCGTCCGCGTCATTCGCGGCGGCGGCGTCATCGTCCGCGGCAACGCGGCTCTGCAGATAGGCGTCGCGCAGATAGGCGTAAGGATCGAGTGCGGCCTCGTCCAGCAAGTGATCGATCGGCAGCAGCAAGGCGCGCTGCCGCATCAGGTTAACGGCGGCCAGCGTGTTCCGCAAGGCGGGATGATCGTCTACATGATGCCAGAGCGGATAGGTATAGCTATCCAGCGCCCAACCCGTCAGATCGCGCGGCGTATTCGGCCCCAGCAGCGGCACGAAGAGATAAGGACCGGGCGGCACGCCCCAGTGCGCCAGCGTCCAGGCAAAGTTCGCGTCGCTGACTTCCAGATCCATTTCGCCGGCAACGTCGAAAAGACCGAAAATACCCAGCGTGGAATTGACCAATAGCCGCGCCAGACTGGTCGCGCCTTCCTCGCCCTTGCCTTGCAGGAAGGCGTTGCCGCCGCGCCCCAGGTCGCGCAGATTGTCAAAAAAGTTGCCGACGCCAACCTTGGCGGGCAATGGCACGGCAGCGTCATAGCCCTTGGCCAGCGGTCGTATGAGCGCGGAGTCGACTTTCCTGTGCACGAAAAACATGCCGCGATTGAACCCCTCATATGGGTCTGCCGCCACAGGCGCGCGTTGCGCCTGGCTCGCGCAACCGCCCAACAGGAAGAACGCCAACGGCGCGATCATGCAAAAGATATGGACGGGTCTCATGGCTTTTCCTGCCCCTCCGCCGACTTGTTGAAGAGAAACTGGCTGACCATCTGTTCCAGCACGATGGCGGATTGCGTCTTCTTGATCTCGTCGCCGTCCGCAAGACGCTCTTCCGCCTCGATGTCGGCGACATCGAGGCCGATATACTGGTCGCCCAGCAGACCCGACGTATAGATGGCGGCGAATGTCTTGACGGGAAAGACGTAATGACCGTTGATGCGCATCGTCACCAGCGCCTCGTAAGTTTCGGCATCCAGGTGAATGTCCGTCACCCGCCCCACCAGCACACCCGCGCTGCGCACCGGCGCCTTGATCTTGAGACCGCCGATGTTGTCGAAACGGGCTTGCAGGACATATGTTTCGTTCTGCTCCATGCCAGAGAAACTGCTGACCTTGAGCGACAAAAACAACAGCGCGCCAATACCGGCGGCAACGAAAAAACCGACCCAGAGATCGAGCGTAGAACGTCTCATAACATTCCTCTGAACATGAAAGAGGTCAAAAC
>JAITJU010000210.1 GCA_031278735.1 Zoogloeaceae bacterium | reverse complement strand
CAAGGTTTGGGCATCACCTTCATCATCATCGGGCTGATGTCCCTGGGCTTCATGTCCTTTTCGGGCGTGCAGCTTTGAGGTTGGTGAGGAGATGAAAATTGCCTGATCGCCTGCCGCTTACGCTGGAACGGTTACGGACAGAAGCCGCCGGTTTTGCCGGGGCGCAAAGCCTGTGTGCCGTGCCAACCCTGTACGGCGTGACGGATGGCAAAGCCATTGGCACTTATCTTGAACACGGATTCCTGGCATATCTTGAGGAACGCTATGTGTTCGACGCAGGAAATTCGGCTTCCGGCATTGATATTCCCGGTCTCGATGTGGATATAAAGATCACGAGTGCAAGACAGCCGCAATCGTCATGCCCTTTCAGATCTGCCCGCCAGAAGATTTATGGCCTTGGCTATCATCTGCTGGTGTTTGTGTATGAGAAAACCGATGATGCGGATGCCCAAACAGGCAGGCTGGACATTACGCACGTTATTTTTGTCGACAAGGATCACACCGCCGATTTCCAGATGACGCGCGGCTTGCTGGAAATCATCGGGAATGACGGAAATGCCGATGATATCGTCGCTTTCCTGCAAGACAGGAATCTTCCCGTCGATGAAACAGAAGCGCGCGATATTGCCGATGCCGTTCTCAGGGTGCCGCCGTCGCAGGGTTATCTGACCATATCGAACGCGCTCCAGTGGCGCTTGCAATACGGTCGCGTCATCAGCCGGGCCGGGGCGGTTGCCGGGATAGAGCGGGTTCGTTGACATGCTCAGGCCAATCCATCGGGATGCACGGCAATATGGAGATTTCCAGACGCCGCTTGATCTGGCGTCAGCGGCATGTGCCGTGCTTGCGCGAAGGGGGGTAGATGCCGCCGCAGTGCTGGAACCCACTTGTGGACAAGGCGCTTTTCTCGTGGCTGCTGCAACGCAGTTTCCCCGGTGTCGGCTTGTGTTGGGCGTGGAGATCAATCCCGCCTATGCGGCGACAGCGGGACGGAATCCGGGCGTGGAAGTTGAGCAAGGAAATTTTTTTAGCCTGGACTGGACGCGCGTGCTTGACCGCGATCCTGGGCCATGGCTGATTCTTGGCAATCCACCCTGGATTACCAATGCTGAACTCGAGGGCCTTGGCAGCGCCAATCTTCCAGCAAAAAGCAATTTCCAGGGCCACAAGGGGCTGGACGCCGTGACCGGCAAGGCCAATTTCGACCTGTCGGAATGGATGCTGCTCCAGCATTTGTCGTGGCTGGAGGCGCGTTCCGGCTGGATTGCCATGCTGGTGAAGACCTCCGTGGCCAGGAAGGTGCTTCGGCAAGCATGGAAGCGTCAGATGCCGACGGGGCGGGCGGCCATTTTCAGGATTGATGCCTTGCACCATTTTGGCGCTTCGGTGGATGCCTGCTTTCTTGTGTTGCCGGTCAATTTGGGGGAAACCTCGCGGGAATGCGATGTTTACCCGGATTTGAATGCGTCTGCACCGAATGGCGTCATCGGATTTTATGGTGATATGTTGATCGCGGATGTGGGCGCGTACCAACGTTTTGTCGACTTGATCGGCCGGGATGTCGATTACGTATGGCGCTCGGGCGTCAAGCATGATTGCGCGAAAGTCATGGAATTATTAGGTTCGACCGGGCAGGGCTTCACCAACGGCAAGGGCGAACGCCTGCATCTGGAAGAGACGTGCCTGTATCCGATGCTGAAGAGTTCCGATGTTGCACAGGGGCGGATTCGATCAGACCGCCGCATGATCGTTACCCAACACAGGACAGGGGCAGATACTTCCCTGCTCCGGATCACGGCACCCAAAACATGGGCGTACCTTGTTTCACAGGCGGCCCTGATGGATCGACGGAGCAGCATCATCTACAGGAACAGGCCGCGCTTTTCCATCTTTGGCGTCGGCGATTACACCTTTGCTCCCTGGAAGGTAGCCATATCCGGCTTTTACAAGAATTTGCGCTTCACCAAGATTGGCCCCATCGACGGCAAGCCTGTTGTTTTCGACGATACGATTTATTTTCTTCCATGCCAATCGGAAGAAGAGGCGGATTTCATCCTCTCGCTTGTACAATCGGAGCCATACCAATGCATCATCAAGGCAATGAGCTTCCCCGATGAAAAGCGCCCTGTCACGGCGGAACTACTCAAACGGGTATCGCTGCAACAGCTCGCCGCGCGTCTTGGCCTGACCGACGAATATCGTCGTTTCCGTGCTCATGTTGAAACGGAATCGCGCAATCCGGAACCTGTCTTTCAGGACATCGAGACATGCGATCCTCTTTCCTTCCGCGCTTCGCCTCCCCTCCGCCTCATGAACTCTTGAAGGATGCACCATGAACACTCAGGAAATCACCCTCGCCATTGGCATGTTTACCGCCGTCGTGCTGACGCTGGCGGTCATTATCCTCATCGCCCGCGCCCGCCTCTGTCGTTGTGGCCCCGCCGTGTAAAACTTGTCCCATAACGCTTCCTTCCAGCTAGGAGATAGAATAGTGCCAGAAAATGCCGGGACTAAACACCTAAAATCCACGCGAAAAAACGCCTTGTCATCATAAAACCAGCCCTCCACATCGAGCGTTCTTTTCCAGATACGGAGAGGTTTGCGGCGGTTCTGCTTTCCGAAACGCTCCGGCAACTTGCAAGGCGCTCTGGATTGCCACGGCGCTACGCCGCCTCGCTTTTGACGGGAAGGGGGCTGTGCGCTTCGCATTGACGCGGAACGGGGTGTTTTTCAGTTCTCTGTCCTCCAATTCACAAAACATGGCTTTCGCGCTAGAATATTGCTCGCAGCATCTGTTGTATCCCAATCAAAAACTCAACGAACGGAGCAAAGCAATGAAAAAAGCACATTTCGCCGCCATGATTGCCGCTGGTCTTTTGATGACGTTCCCGGCGCAGGCGGATGAAGCGTTGGCCAAGGCCAAACTCTGCATGACCTGTCACAAGACGGACGCCAAGCTGATTGGCCCGGCCTACAAGGATGTCGCCGCCAAATACAAGGCTTCCGATATTCCCGCGCTGACCAAGAAGGTGCTGGACGGCGGCTCCGGCGTCTGGGGTCAGGTTCCCATGGCACCCAACAAGAACCCGCCGTATAACGTGACCGAAGCAGAAGCCAAGAAACTGGTGACCTGGATTCTCTCCCTCAAGAAATAACCCAAGGAAACAAACCCCAACAAGGCCCTTGCCGCGCAATGCTCCGCTTCTGAAAAAAGCGGAGCATTTTGTTCCGGGCCTCGCCTTTCCCCGCCCTATCCCTATGTGCGGATGTCCCCGTAGTTGGGCGTGGCGACGCAACCGCTGGGCACATAGCTGTCACGGACATTCACAATCGTGCATTTCCACCGTTCGTCGGCATAGCGGGTAACGGCAATCGTTACGCCGCTGCTGCCGTCCTCCCCGGACTTCAGGTAGGAAGAAACGCTGCGCCCGCTATCCTGGCGGAGTTTGGCTTCTATGACATAATAGTATTCACTGCCGGAAGCGCCGTCGCAGCCTCGTTTGCCTTCCGTGAATTTCGTGCAGACGCTCGCTTCCTTGGCTTCCACCGTATGGTAGCCCGGCGCCACGATCATGTCGGAAAACGCCGCGGTATGTTCCAGGCTGGCGCAGGGATAGCCCGTGTTTACCGTATTGGTTCCCGCCGGAGACGCGGACAGGTATCTGCCGTCCGAGATGCAGCTTTCGATTTCCGTCCGTACCGTCAGTATTTCCTGCACGGCACGGCTGAGCTGCGCCTTGATGATGTAATCCTGATACAGCGGCACGGCAAGCGCCGCCAGAATGGCAATGATGGCAATGACCACCATCAACTCGACCAGATTGAATCCCGACTGAGCTTTTTTCATTTCGACTTCCCCCTTGAAAACCTGGATGCAGACAAGATGCAGCAAAAACAGTGCCAAAACCGTATGTCAACCGCGGACATGCCTTGTCGCGCGCGCATGCGCCGCTATTCTAGACCATTCCGAATGCGGATGACAGGAGGAACGGGAATGGAAAGTTGACCGCGCGCCGTCCCGCAACGCGGGGAAAACACCTACAATGTCACACCCGTTGCCCCTGAGCGGCATACAACCCCCTGGCCATTTCACGACCCTTCCATTCCATGCCGCCGAAATCCCTGTCTTTTGCGTTCTATCACGCCGCCCGAATCGTGGCGGAAATCATGGCGGGGAAAAGCCTGGCGGAGCGGGCGGTAAAGCGGGTGGCGAGCGCGGCGCGTCCGGCGACGCAGGATATGGTCTATGGCGTCCTGCGCGCCTATGGCGAAGGCGACGCCCTGTTGGCGCCGCTCCTGCGCAGCCCGCCGCCGCCGCAAATTCGCGCGCTCCTGTTGTGCGCCGTGTACCGGCTTACGACCTGGACGGACGCGCACACCGTGGTCAATCAGGCGGTCGAAGCGGCGGCGGCGGTGGAAAATGGACGCTGCAAGGCGCTGGTCAACGCGGTACTGCGCAATTTCCTGCGCCGACGCGCAACGCTTTACGCCGGATTGACGGCGGCGGATCGTCTGAAACATCCGGCGTGGTGGGTAGAAAAATTGCAGGCTGTCTACCCCGACACGTGGCGAGAGATCGTGGAAACCGGCAATCAGCCGCCGCCGATGAGCCTGCGGGTGAATGTCCGCGAAACGAGCGTCGCGGACTATCTGGCGACGCTGCGGGCGGCGGGCGTCACGGCGATGGCGGCGGGAGATTGCGGCGTGACGCTGGCGCGACCGCTGCCGATGGAGGCGTTGCCCGGATTCGCGGAAGGCTGGGTGTCGGTGCAGGACATTGGCGCGCAGCGCGCAGCGCCCCTGCTCTCGCCCAGAGCGGGCAGCCGGGTGCTGGACGCCTGCGCCGCGCCAGGCGGCAAGACGGCGCATTTGCTGGAACGCTACGACATCGAACTGACGGCGCAGGATATTCATCCGGCGCGTTGTCGGCAAATCAGGCACAATCTGGAACGTTTGCGTTTGTCCGCCCGGATTGTTCAGGGAGACGCCTGCCGTATCGACGCGAAAGCGATGGGGAGGTTCGACGCCATTCTGGCGGATGCGCCCTGCTCGGCCAGCGGCGTGGTCAGGCGTCTGCCGGATACGAAGTGGCTGCGCCGCCCGGAAGACGTCGCCCGTTTTGCCCGCCAGCAGGCGCGGATACTGCAAGGCCTGTGGCAGGCGCTGCGTCCTGGCGGCAAATTGCTGTACGCGACCTGTTCGGTATTTCCGGAGGAAAACGGCGAACAGATACGGCGCTTTCTGGCGCAAACATCGGACGCCCGCCTTGCGGGCGAGGACCAATGGCAACCCAATGCCCGGCATGACGGTTTTTATTATGCGCTCATTGAATCGAGAGGCTGAGAACGCAACGAGGTCAGCGCAGGCCGCGCCCACGGTCCGGCGGCGTGTTTGCCGTCGCCTTGCCCGCGGCGGCGCCCTTCTCTGCCTTCTTGTTTCCGGCATCGTTCACGCGGCGGGCGTGGAGGCGCTGCGCCAGGAGCTAACGGCGGCGGACGCGGAACACTACGCGCTGTCGGCGGATTTTCGCGTCGATTTCAACGCGCGTCTGGAAGAAGTGGTGACGCGCGGCGTACCGCTCGTCTTCGATCTGGAATTCCGGCTCGAACGTCCGCGCTGGTACTGGGCGAACGAGACGATCGCCCGCAAGCGCCAGACCTGGCGGCTTTCCTATCACGCCCTGACGCGCCAGTACCGGCTATCCACGGGTTCCCTGCATCAATCCTTCGCCGCGCTGGAAGACGCCATACAGGTATTTTCGCGTGTGCGGCGCTGGCCGGTGCTGGAAGCGAAGCTGAAGCCGGGATCGATCTACGTGGCCAGCCTGCGCCTGCGCCTGGACATTTCGCAGTTGCCCAAACCCTTTCAGGTTTCCGCCTTCACCAATCGCGACTGGGATCTGGATTCCGACTGGCAGGAATGGGATTTCGTCGTGCCGGATGACGAGGCGCCAACGGCGCAACAGGAGGCGCAATGAGGCGGCTGTTCGCGGTTCTGGCGGCGCCGGGTGGCGTGCTTGGCGTCCTGTTGT
This sequence comes from Zoogloeaceae bacterium, assembly GCA_031278735.1. Classification (GTDB taxonomy): domain Bacteria; phylum Pseudomonadota; class Gammaproteobacteria; order Burkholderiales; family Rhodocyclaceae; genus Azovibrio. Next base: position 384 of record JAITJU010000210.1, on the reverse strand, counting down.
GGTTTCTCATGCTGGCTTCCACTTCGGCGGATACCTTGAGCGGGCAGTATCCGCTGATTCTGGCGGCCAACCTGTTGCTGGCGCTGACCCTGCTCGCGCTGGCGGGCTGGCAGATGAACCGCCTGAGGCGCGAACTGCGCGACAAGGTGTTTGGCTCACGCCTGAAACTGCGGCTGATGTTGATGTTCGGTCTGGTGGCGCTCATTCCCGGCGCCTTGATGTATGTCGTCTCGGTGCAGTTTGTCACCCGCTCGATCGAAAGCTGGTTTGACGTGCGCGTGGAAAAGGCGCTGGAATCCGGTCTGGTGCTGGGACGCTCGTCGCTTGATTATCTCCAGGGCGAGCTGCTGCAAAAAGCGCAGGGCATGGCGCGGGAAGATCGGA
>JAITJU010000268.1 GCA_031278735.1 Zoogloeaceae bacterium | reverse complement strand
GCGACGCCAGTTCTCCAGCGCTCCATCCAGATGGGCGCGGACTTCCACCTCGGCTCCCGGCAGACGGCGCGCCTGATCTTTGGGCGGAAGAATACGCAGCCAGCGCTGATGGCATTGACAGATGAGTTGCCGGGACGGCTTGCGCCTCTCCTTATGGCACACTCTACCCGCCCTTCAAACCAATCGTGCGGCGAACCGTCAATCCGCATTAGCCCAATCACCCCTTCACGCCGCCCCCTGTCAATCCACTTGTTCGGCTTCCGCCCCGACGCCCCGAGCGCAAACCCGCTGCCCCATCGCGCTCCAGACGCCGCAACAATCTTCGGACTTGCCGGGACGACAACCCCAATGAACGCGACGCATCCACCCGGCTCAATTCACCATGCCTCAACCGCTCCAGCACGCCAAACCGTTCTACTTCCCGCTCGCTCAAGCCAATCTCCTTCTGTTCCATGTCCGTTTCCTCCTGAAGCCGACATTCCTGCTTGGGATTAACATCGCTTACACTGGGGTTTCGCCGTCTCGGCGTTTTGTGGCAAACTGCCGCGCTCCCTTTGCCCCTTTGCAGCCGTCTTGTCTTTATCGTGTCGCTGGCCGCCTTTTTTTCGTCTCTTGCTGATTTTCCGTTGCCGTCTTCCGGTCACAGACTGGATTGGCCGCCATTTGTCGGCAGCCAGGATTCCCTGTGGCTGGCGCGTGCAGCGATGGCCGATGAACGGATGTTGGTCGTCATTACCGCCAACACGCTGGACGCGCGACGTTTGCAGGAAGAAATCGCCTGGTTTGCGCCGAATCTGGAAATACATCTTTTGCCGGATTGGGAAACGCTGCCCTATGACAGCTTTTCGCCGCATCCAGACCTGGTTTCCGAGCGTCTGGCGACGCTTTGGGCAGTATGGCAAAGAAAATGCCGGATATTGCTGGCGCCTGCCGCCATTGCCGCCTACCGGCTGCCGCCCCCTGCTTTTCTGGCCGCGCACGCATTTGTCTTTGCCGAGGGCGAAAGTCTGGACATGGAACGATTCCGCGCCCAGGTGACGCTGGCGGGCTATCACCACGTCACTCAGGTAGCGTCGCCGGGCGAGTATTCGATTCGCGGCGGGCTTATCGATCTTTTTCCTGCGGGGGCACCACTGCCTTACCGGATTGACTTGTTCGACGAGGACATTGAATCCATCCGCGTCTTTGATGTGGATACGCAGCGCACCCTGTATCCCGTGCGGGAAATCCGCCTGTTGCCCGCGCGCGAATTCCCCATGAATGAACAGGGACGCGCGTCATTTCGCCAGAAGTTCCGTGAACAGTTCGAGGGCGACCCGGCGAAAGCGCGGGTATACAAGGATGTTTCCGCCGGGATTGCCGTGGCGGGCATCGAGTACTACTTGCCCTTGTTCTTCGAGGAAACTGCGACGCTTTTTGATTATCTGCCGAAAGATGGCGTCCTGTTTGCCCTGCATGGCGACATTCCTGGCGCGTTGGCGGATTTTTGGCGCGAGACGCGCTCTCGTTATGCCATGCTTTCCGGCGACAAGGAGCGTCCCTTGCTGCCGCCTTCCGCCCTCTTTCTTTCCGAGGAAGATTTTTTTCTCGCTGTCCGTCCCCATGGCCGCATCCAGATAGCGGTGCCGAGCGATGAACGGGCGGCGGACATCATCGTCGACCGGCGCGCGGAAGACCCATTGCGCGCCCTGAAGCGTTTTCTGGCGGATTTTCCCGGACAGACGCTGCTGTTGGCGGAATCGGCGGGACGGCGGGAAACGCTTGCCCGGATGTTGCAGGAACACGCGCTTGAAAAACCTGCCTTCGTCGCCAGCCTGCCGGATTTTCTGGCGGACGCGACGACACGTTTCGCGATGGGTGTCGCGCCGTTGCACAGTGGCCTGCTGCTGGACAAACGTTTGGCCTTGCTGACTGAATACGAGCTTTACGCGAGCGGCGTCCGCAACAAATCCCAGCGAACGGAACGCAGGAAAGCCAATCTGGACAACTGGCTGAAAGACCTGACCGAATTGAAGACAGGCGATCCCGTCGTGCATGAATTCCACGGTATTGGCCGTTACATGGGGCTTATGCGCATGGACGCGGGCGAGGGCTCGCAGGAATTCCTGCAGATCAACTATGCAGGCGACGCCCGGCTGTTCGTGCCCATTTCCCAATTGCACGTCATCTCCCGCTATTCCGGCGCGGATTCGGAAGGCGCGCCATTACATACGCTGGGTTCCGGCCAGTGGGAAAAGGCCAAGAAGAAGGCGGCGCGTCAGGCGCGGGATGCCGCCGCCGAATTGCTCGCCCTTTATGCCCGCCGCGCCGCGCGTCAGGGGTATGCCTTTTCGTTTTCCGAACAGGAGTACGCCGCCTTTGCCGAGGGTTTCGGTTTCGAGGAAACCCCCGATCAGAGCGCCGCCATCGCCGCCGTGCTGGACGACATGAAATCCAGTCGCCCCATGGATCGTCTGGTGTGCGGTGACGTGGGCTTCGGCAAGACGGAAGTCGCCTTGCGCGCGGCCTTCTGCGCTGTGGCGGGCGGCAGGCAGGCGGCCGTGCTTTGTCCGACGACGCTGTTGTGCGAACAGCATTGCCAGACGTTCAGCGACCGTTTTGCCGATTGGCCAATCCGGGTGGCGGAACTTTCCCGCTTTCGGACGGACAAGGAAAGCGCCCAGACCCTGCAAGCCCTGGCGGAAGGCAAGGTCGACATCGTCATCGGCACACACAAGCTGCTTGCCGCCGGGGTGAAATTTGCCCGTCTGGGCCTGGTCATCATCGACGAGGAACACCGTTTTGGCGTACGTCAGAAAGAACGTCTGAAAGCCCTGCGCGCCGAAGTGGATGTATTGACGCTCACGGCTACGCCCATTCCGCGCACCTTGGCCATGAGTCTCGAAGGCTTGCGCGATTTTTCCGTCATCGCCACCGCGCCGCAGAAGCGGCTGTCCATCAAGACCTTTGTCGCCCGCTTCCGTGACGGCATCATCCGCGAGGCTGCGCTCAGGGAACTGAAACGCGGCGGACAGGTGTATTTTCTGCACAACGAGGTACACACCATCGAAAACATGCGGGAAAAGCTGGAAAAATTGCTGCCGGAAGCCCGCATCGTCGTCGGACACGGCCAGATGAACGAACGGGAACTGGAACGGGTGATGCGCGATTTCGTCAGTCAGCGCGCCAATCTCTTGCTGTGCACCACCATCATCGAGACCGGCATCGACAATCCGCACGCGAACACCATGCTCATCAACCAGGCGGAAAAATTCGGCCTGGCGCAATTGCACCAGCTGCGCGGTCGGGTTGGGCGTTCGCATCACCAGGCCTACGCCTACCTGCTGGTGCGGGATGAAAAAGCCGTCAGCAAGCAGGCGCAACAACGTCTGGATGCCATACAGGCGATGGAGGAACTGGGTTCCGGCTTTTATCTGGCGATGCACGATCTGGAAATTCGCGGCGCGGGTGAGGTGTTGGGCGAAAATCAGTCGGGCGAGATGCAGGAAGTCGGTTTCAACCTGTTCGCCGACATGCTGAACCGCGCTGTTTCGGTCTTGCGGCAAGGCAAAATTCTGGACGAAGACGAATTGACCCGCCCTGCCCGCCTCGCCACGGAAATCAACCTGCATGTGCCCGCCCTGTTGCCGGACGACTATTGCCTGGACATCTGCGAGCGCCTGAGCCTTTACAAGCGCCTGAGCGAGTGTGGCGCAACAGAAGAAATCGACGCCTTGCAGGAAGAATTGATTGATCGCTTTGGCCCCCTGCCCGCGCCAGGCGAATCGCTGATCGCGCTGCATCGCCTGCGCCTTTTTTTGCAGCCTTACGGCGTGCAGAAGCTGGATGTCGGCGGCGATCAGATTGCCGTCAGCTTCGTGCCTGAAGTCGCCCATGCCGCACCCATTGCCCTCGATCCCAATAAAATCGTCGCGCTGCTCCAGAAAAACCGGGATTACAAACTGACCGGACAAAACCGCCTCGTCCT
>JAITJU010000246.1 GCA_031278735.1 Zoogloeaceae bacterium | reverse complement strand
ACGAGACGCCGCCGGAGTATAACGCGGCGGAAGCCGGAACGGATTTTCTGGCGGATTGCCCGGAGGACGTGCTGGAGATTATCGGCGTCCAGTGGCAAACGCCGGGCGGGGAAATGCTGCTGTGACGGATGCGGCGAGCGTCCCGCTCGCGGTCAGGACGGATTCCGATCGGGCGTCAGCCAATCGTTGAAGCGGGTCATCTCGGCGTCGTCGAGACGTCCGACCAGGGAGGGGCGCGAGCGGGTTTCGTCGATTTCCGTGCGGGCGCCGTAACCGGCGGCAAAGGACTTTTCCGCGTGCAAGAGTTGCGCCGCGTAAGTGTCCTGCTGCGCGATGCGAGCCTGCCTTGTGCGCAGGAAGCCGCCAACGACGCCTTGTTCTGTCAATCCCAAACAGAAATGTCCGCTTTTCTGCCAAGCAGAGATGTCCGGTTTGGGATTAACACCCCGTTTCCGGCTCCGCGTATTGCCCCTGCATCCGCAGCGGTTGGGGGGAGACGGATTCCTTGCGATTGGTCGGGCGCACGACGAAGTCTTCCGCCACCCGCTGCAACGCGAGGTTGCCCCAGGTCTTGTAGCGCCCCTGCCAGACGATTCGCCCGGTGAGGCGGTTGCCCGAGGCGTCGCAGGTGTGGGTGAGCGTCTGTTGGGTGACGTGGACGCAGGGGCTGTTGGGACGGTGGATCGTCTGTGTTTCCTTGACGAGATTGCCTTGCGCGTCGCAGGGGGAGCGCCACTGCCCGCCGTTGGGAACACTCGCCGCCGCAGGCGCGGAATATCCGCACAACACTTCGGCCAGGAGAAGGGTCATGCCGCAGAAAAAGGCGTGTGCCGAGGCCATGAGGGAGCAGGTGGGAAGTGAAGGCGCGATTATACAAATGTGATATTGGAAGAGCCAGCACGGACTTTCATCCCCGCGCGGCGGCGCATTTTGGGGAACCTTCCTTGCGGTGCGTATTGCCAGGTCATTGCGGGAATGGGCGGTTCTCCGAACCCGACGGATTACGGCTGCGCCTGATCCGCTTGCACCCGGGCTGCGCTGCTATAATTCCGCGCATGACTTGTCAGGCAAATACGCGCCATGCTCCGCAAAAAACTCCCCATCGGCATCCAGACCTTCCGCGAAATCCGCGAGGACAACTGCTACTACGTCGATAAAACCGCCTTCGCCCTCTCGATGATTCGCGAAGGCAAGGCGTACTTCCTCTCCCGCCCGCGTCGCTTCGGCAAAAGCCTCTTTCTCGACACGCTGGCGGAACTCTTCGCGGGCAACGAGCCGCTCTTCCGGGGGCTGTACTGCCACGATCAGTGGGATTGGTCGGTGAAATATCCGGTGATCCGGATCAGTTTCGCGGAAGGGGTGATGGAAAGCCGGGCGGGGCTGGATGAACGGATTCATCGCATCCTGACGAAAAACGAGCGGGAGCTGGGTGTCGCGCATGATGAAGGCGGAATTCCCGACCGCTTCATCTCTCTGATTGAAGCAGCGGAGGCCAAATTCGGCCAGCGCGCCGTGATTCTCGTCGACGAATACGACAAGCCGATTCTGGACAACCTCACCCGCGCCGACCTCGCCATCGAGATGCGCAACGGGCTGAGGAATCTCTATTCCGTCATCAAGGGACAAGACGCGCACATCAAATTCGCCTTCCTGACGGGCGTCTCCAAGTTCAGCAAGGTCAATATCTTCTCCGGCCTCAACAACTTGGCGGACATCACGCTGTCGCCGTCTTTTTCCAACATCTGCGGCTATACCGAGGCCGACGTGAATAGCGTCTTCGCGCCCGAATTGGAAGGATTGAACAAGGACAAAATCCGCCATTGGTACAACGGCTACAACTGGCGCGGCGATGCGGTCTACAACCCCTTCGATCTGTTGCTGCTCTTCCGGGAGCGCGAATTCCGCCCCTTCTGGTTCGAGACCGGCACGCCAACTTTTCTGATAAACATCCTCACTGAGCGGCAAGTGTATTTGCCTGCGCTTCTGCGAACGGAAGCCTCTTTCCGTCTGATTTCCGCCTTCGAGGTGGGCGATATTTCCACCGAGGCGTTGATGTTCCAATCCGGCTATCTGACCATCGTCGGAGAGGAAGAATTGAGCGAGGAGATTTTCTACACGCTGGGCTTCCCCAACCGCGAAGTGAGAAGCGCCTTGAACGCCACGCTTCTGGGCGCATGGATCGGCAGCGAAAAACGGGAAGGAGAACACCGCATGGCGCTCTCACGCGCCTTGCAGAAGAATGATTTCGTCCGCATCCGGGAAATCTTCTTCTCCCTTTACGCCAGCATCCCGCACGACTGGTACCGCAAGAACGACATCGACAAATTCGAGGGCTATTACGCCAGCGTTTTCTACGCCTCCTTTGCCGCATTGGGATTCGACATCGTGCCGGAGGACGTGAGCAATCAAGGCAAGTTGGACATGGCTGTCCAGTTCAACGGACAGATCTACCTTTTCGCGTTCAAGGTCGTGGACGATGCCGCCGAAGGCAAAGCCTTGGCGCAGATCAAGGAAAAGCAATACGCCGACAAATACCGCGCACGGAATCAGCCCATTCACCTGATCGGCATCGAATTCAGCAGACAAGCGCGCAATGTGGTCGGCTTTGAGGTCGAAAGCCTGGACTAAACAGTTAGGGCGATTTTCGCGGGCTTTGTCTTCCTGCCTTTTTGATGGCAAACCCATGCCGGACTCAACGATGTGCGACGAACAAAACTGGCGGACGTAATGGGCCGGTACGCCTACGCTTCCAGCCAGTAGACTTCAATCAATTCGCCTCTTTCATCCAAAAGCCACCATTCGCCGCCCTCTTTCGTGTCGATGAAATACAGGCGGTCGCCCGGTTGCCAATCGCGCAGTACGGACGCGCGGATCGGCGCGGGAATTCGCGGGTCATCAACGGCAAACTCCTGTTCGTCCCATGCCGGATCGCCGCTGGGAATCGCTCGGACTCTACTAAAAAATCCCATTGTGGTCTCCACGGTGCCGTCAGTTCGCTTTTTTCTTTCGCGGATTTCCGCCCTGGCGGCAGCGCGAATGCCTTACCAGGCGGGGATTTCCTGGGCGGGCGGCGGCGGGGGGGCGGGTATCCATGTGCCGCAGGCTGCCCAGAGGACAAGGGCGGCAAGGGCCATCGCCAGGCAAAATGCCGATATGTCGCCGCCTCTGGCGGACGGAAAGGATTCATTTTCCGCGACATCGGCGCGTCCGGTCAGCATGGGCAGCAGCAGATCGTGTTTTTGCACGAGCTTGTAGAAAATGATGGAAGCCACGTGCAGACCGGCAAAAGCGAGCAGCCCGTAGGCAAGCAGGCGATGCCATCCGGTGAATCGAATCGCGATTTCATCGCTGACCAAGGGATAGAGCGGCCCCTGAAAACTGATTTCATCGTAGGTAAACAGACCCAATCCGGTTTGCAGCGCGGCAAGAAAAAGCAGGGCGAAGACCGACAGCGCGCCCAGCGGATTGTGTCCCAAGCCGCGCCACTCGCCTTTCAGGTAAGCGAGGATGCTGCCGGGCGTCGGGAAAAATTGCGAAAAACGGGCATAGGTGGAACCGACAACCCCCCAAACGACGCGAAAGACCAACAGCCCGACCACGAAAACGCCAATCCTGCCGTGCCACACGATAACGCCCTCCATCTTGCCGGTGACGAACAGGGCGGCGATGGAGATGACCAGCAGCCAGTGAAAAAGGCGGGTGGGCAGATCCCAGACTTTGACTTTTTGCATGGAAAAAGCTCCTTTTCAGAAAACGCGCCGCGCTTAAACGCAAGCGCCATCCGCCGTCATGGTCGGATCCTTGGCCTTGACGGGTTTGATGAACTGCTCGCGCGATACGCCCAGCCACATGACGATGGGCGAGGCCACAAGAATCGACGAGTAAATGCCGAAACAGATGCCGATGGTCAGCGCCAACGCGAAATTATGCAGGGTCTCTCCGCCAAAAATCAGCATGGAAAGCACCACCGCCTGCGTGGAACCGTGCGTGATGACGGTGCGCGACATGGTGCTGGTGATGGCGTGATCCAGCACTTGCGCCGTCGTGAGACCGCGCTTTTTCCGAAAGGTCTCGCGCACCCGGTCGAAGACTACCACGGATTCATTGACGGAATACCCCAGCACCGCCAGCACCGCCGCCAGCACAGAAAGCGAGAATTCCCACTGGAAGAAGGAAAAAAAACCGAGAATGATGACTACATCGTGCAGGTTGGCAATGATGGTGGAGACGGAAAAACGCCATTCAAAACGAAAGGCCAGATATACCATGATGCCCACGACCACCACCAACAGCGCCAGAGCGCCATTTTCCGCGAGTTCCTCGCCCACCTGCGGGCCTACGAACTCGACTCGGCGCAGTTCGGGCGGCGGAACGGCAGTGGGTTGCAGTATTGCCAGCGTCATTTCACCCTGGCGCGCGGCATCGAAGGCAGCGCGCGCGGATTCTGCTCCCGCGTCCGCAGTTCTTGCGTCCGCAGCTCCCGCGTCCGCCGTCCCCGCGCCGGACGCGGCGGCGCGCGGTTTCAGCGGCAGGCGAATCAGCACATCCTGCGAGGAGCCAAAATTCTGCACGGGCGCGTCGCTGTAGTCGGCTTTTTCCAGTACAGCACGAATTTCAGCCAGCGGCGCGCTATCCTGATAGTGCACTTCCACCAGTGTGCCGCCCGTGAATTCCACCGAAAAATTAAGCCCGCGCGTGGCCAGAAAAAAGACCGCCAGCACAAAGATGATCAGGGAAACGGCGTTGAATACCGCCGCGTGGCGCATGACAGGAATATCTTTCTTGATGCGGAAAAATTCCATGATTCGACTTCCTTCTTCTATTGAGCCTTGCCAGGTTCGGACTTCCAGACCTGGCCGATGGAAATGCGGGTGAGTTTGCGCCGGTAGCCGTAGACCAGATTGACCGCGGCGCGCGAGACCATGACTGCCGAAAAAATGGAGGTGAGGATGCCCAGACAATGCACCACGGCAAAGCCGCGCACCGGGCCGGAACCAAAAATCAGCAGCGCCAGGCCGGCAATCAATGTGGTGAGGTTGGAATCGAGAATGGTGTCGAAGGCGCGTTCATAACCGGCGTGAATGGCGGTCTGCGGCGGCATTCCGGCGCGCAGTTCCTCGCGGATGCGCTCGTTGATGAGCACGTTGGCGTCGATGGCCATGCCCAGGGTCAGCGCGATGGCGGCAATGCCGGGCAAGGTCAGGGTCGCCTGCAACAGGGAAAGCAGCGCCACCAGAAAGAGCAGGTTGGCGGTAAGCGCAATGCTCGAAATCACTCCGAACATGCGATAGTACAGGCACATGAAGACCACGATGGCGATGAAGCCCCAGAGCGTGGAATCGAAGCCGCGCTGAATGTTGTCCTCGCCCAGGGAGGGGCCGACCGTGCGTTCCTCGATGATTTCCATCGGCGCGGCAAGCGATCCCGCGCGCAGCAGAAGCGCGACATCATTGGCTTCGGACATCCGCATGTTGCCGGAAATCATCATCCGTCCGCCGCCGATTTCGCTTTTGATGACGGGCGCCGTCACGACTTCGGCGCGTCCTTTTTCAATCAGCAGAATCGCCATGCGGCGCCCCACGTTTTCGCCGGTAATGGCGCGGATGATGCGCGCGCCGGAAGCGTCAAACTCCAGATGCACGGCGGGTTGCCCATTTTCATCCACGCCGGCCTGCGCGTTGGTCAGGCGCTCGCCTGTCAGCACCACCTGCTTTTTCAGCAGAATGGGACGCGAACGGCCATCACGCTCATGCTCGGTCATCAGCACGTCGCCATAAGGCGCGGCGCCGGAAAGCGCCGCGTTCAGCGCGCCCACGTCCTCATCGACCATATGCAGTTCCAGTGTCGCGGTGCGGCCTATCATGTCCTTGGCCTTGCCGGTATCCAGCACACCCGGCAGCTGCACCACGATGCGATCCGCGCCCTGCTGGGTGATCACCGGCTCGGCCACGCCCAATTCGTTGATGCGGTTGTGCAGGGTGCTGATATTCTGTTTCAGCGCGTATTCACGCAATTGCCGCAAGGCTTCCGGACGCAGGGCCGCCGTCAGGTAGGCCGCGTTGCCCGCGGCAGCCTCGGCCAGCGTCAGCGCCAGCTCAGGGAAGCGATCCGCGATCAAATCCTGCGCTTTCGCCAGCGTCTCGGCGCTCTGAAAACGCAGGACGACATCCCGGTCTTCGCGGTTGATGCTGGCGTAGCGCAGTTCCTTGTCGCGCATCAGGGTGCGCAGATCGGCGGAAATGGAATCCAGACGATGCAATTCCGCGCCCAGCATGTCGACTTGCAGGAGAAAATGCACGCCGCCGCGCAGATCCAGTCCCAGATACATGGGCAGCGCGCCAATGCCGACCAGCCACCGCGGCGATGCCGAAAGGAAATTCAGCGCCACCACATAATCGTGATTGAAAGGGTCAGGATCGGGATTCAGCGCCTTTTCCAGCGCGACGCGCGCCTTCGTCTGCGTATCCTTGTCCGCAAGGCGCACCTTGATGCCGGCGGCGTCAATGAAAATGCCGCTGTTCTCGATGCCCGCCGCCGCCAGAATTTCCTCGACGCGCGGCTGGAATTTCTCATCGACCTTCAAGGTGGCGCGACCGGAAGAAATCTGCACGGCGGGTGCCGAGCCGAGAAAATTGGGCAGGGTATAGACAAAGCCGATCAACAGGGCCACCGCCACCGTGATGTATTTCCAGAGAGGATAACGATTCATGGGGAAAGCCTGAAAACGTGAAAAACGAACATGGATAAACTCAAAAGGCGGGGGAGGAGCGCCTCCCCCATGGCCGCGTCAGACGCAACGCCAGGCACGAATCAAAGCGCCGATTTCAGGGTTCCCTTGGGCAAGGCCAGCACAATGGCGGCGCGCTGCACCAGCACTTCCGCGCCGGAGATCGCTTCCAGCGCGACATAGTTTTCGCCCAGCTTGCTGATGCGCCCGGCCAGACCGCCCTGCGTCACCACTTCATCGCCTTTTTGCAGGCTTTCCACCAATTGCTTGTGCTCCTTGGTGCGCTTCATTTGCGGGCGAATCATGATGAACCAGAAGAAAACAAGTATCAGGATGAGGGGCAAAAACCCCATGATTCCACCCGACTGGGCGGCGTTTGCGCCAGTAGCGGCGACTTCCTGCGCGGACGCAATGCTGATCATCGAACAACTCCTTTAATCGTCAACGGCAAACATGGAAAACTGCGTATTCTAGCATTCCTTCGCGCCGCCGCTCCGCCGATCCGCATGAAAGCGGGAGACGAACGCCGAAAACCGCCCGGTCTCTATGGCGGCGCGCATTTCCGCCATCAGGGTCTGATAGTAATGAAGGTTGTGCACTGTATTCAGCATCGCCCCCAGTATTTCCCCGGAGCGAAAAAGGTGATGCAGATAGGCGCGGCTGAAATTCTCGCAGGCATGGCAGGCGCAGCCTTCTTCCAGCGGGCGCGCGTCCTGGCGATAGCGGGCGTTTTTTATCCGCACGTCGCCGTAACGGGTAAACAGGTGCCCGTTGCGGGCGTTGCGCGTGGGCATGACGCAATCGAACATGTCGATGCCCTGCGCGACCGCCGCCACCAGGTCTTCCGGTGTGCCGACTCCCATCAGATAACGTGGCTTTTCCGGCGGCAGGCGCGGCGCGACATGCGCCAGGACGCGCGCCATATCGGTCTTGGGTTCGCCCACGGACAGGCCGCCGACGGCCATGCCGTCAAAGCCGATGTCATTCAATCCCGCCAGCGACTCGTCGCGCAAGGCTTCGTACATGCCGCCCTGCACGATGCCGAACAAGGCGTTGGGATTTTCCAGCCGGTCGTGCCGCGCCCGCGATCGCCGCGCCCAGTCGAGCGACAGGCGCATGGAATTCGCCGCCGCCTCGAAACTCGCCGGATAGGGCGTGCATTCGTCGAGGATCATCACAATATCCGAATTCAGCGCCCGCTGAATGTCCATCGAGATTTCCGGCGTGAGAAAGAGTCGCGCGCCGTCAATGGGCGAGGCAAACCTTACCCCCTCGGCGCTGATTTTCCGCATTGCTCCCAGCGAAAACACCTGAAAGCCGCCGGAATCCGTGAGAATCGGCTTTTCCCACCCCATGAAGCCATGAAGTCCGCCAAACTGCCGCAACACATCCAGCCCAGGCCGCAGCCACAGGTGAAAGGTATTGCCCAGACAAATCTGCGCGCCCGTCGCCCGCAACATCGCGGGCGTCATCGCCTTGACCGCGCCATAGGTGCCCACCGGCATGAATGCCGGCGTCTCCACTACGCCATGCGCCAATGCCAGAACACCGCGCCGCGCCAGCGCATCCGTATTCAGAAGGGAAAACCGCATTCAGAAACAACCAATCGAAAACAAGGAAGGGATATTACAGGAATCAGGGGGCGGGAATCAGAGGACAGTTGCCGGGCGCAGAGCGCCCGCAAGATTCATTCCCCTCGCTCGCTTGACGCGAAGCGCCGCCAATCTGAAGAAAACGGCGGACAGAAAAATCGGGGCGGCGGCGCCGGTGATTTTTCCCGATTCCCGATCCCGGCGTGTGAAATAATATAGACGGCAGGAAAGCGGTTGTCGGGCCCTTTGTCTGGCGCGGCGTTTTTCATATTTTCCCGAATGGATTCGTTTCGCGTTTCCGATGAATTCGCTTCGCATCATTGGCGGCCAGTGGCGGCGGCGGCTGGTTCATTTTTCTGACAGCGCGGGTTTGCGCCCGACGCCCGATCGGGTGCGGGAGACCCTGTTCAACTGGATCGGGCAGGACTTGAGCGGACGCGCCTGTCTCGACCTGTTCGCGGGCAGCGGCGCCTTGGGCTTTGAAGCGGCTTCCCGCGGGGCGGCGCGAGTGGTGATGGTGGAGAAGGAGGCCAGGGTGACGCGCGTATTAAGGGAAAATGCGCAACGACTCAAAATGCCGGAGACAGTAGAATTCGTCACGGCGGATGCGTTAGAATTCGCCGTTTCCTGCAAGACGCCATTCGACGTGGTGTTTGCCGACCCCCCTTATCGACAGGGCTGGCTTGACCGCATCGCGCCTGTTCTGGACACGCTGCTGATCGCGGAAGGCAGCCTGTACGCGGAGGCGGAATTCCCTCTCGATACGCTGGGGCAATGGCGCGTCACCCGTCAGGGCAGGGCCGGGCAGGTTTATTTTCATTTGCTCAACATGCTGGAGTAAGGCGCTTGAACACCCGCACATCATCGGATGGCCGCTCCGCGGTCTATCCCGGCACTTTCGACCCCATCACGCGCGGGCACGAAGACCTGGTGCGGCGGGCGGCGCGGCTTTTCGGCAAGGTTGTGCTGGCCGTGGCGGAAAGCCCGGTCAAACAGCCGTTCTTCCCTTTGGCTGAGCGGGTGGAGATGGCGCGGGAAATACTCGCCGATCTTGCCAACGTGGAAGTCCGCGGCTTCAATTGCCTGCTCATGCATTTCGTGCAGAAAGAGGACGCGCAGGTCATCATCCGCGGGTTGCGGGCGGTATCTGATTTCGAATACGAATTTCAGATGGCGGGCATGAACCGCCAGCTTTTCCCGGCGGTGGACACCATTTTCCTGACGCCGGGCGAGCAATACATGTTCGTTTCCGCCACCATGGTGCGCGAAATTGCCCGCCTGGGCGGCGATGTCAACAAATTCGTGCGCCCCGCCGTGGCGCGGCGGCTGATTGAACGGCACGAAGCCGTCCAATAGGCGAACGCGGCGAAAGCCTTGATTTTTTAAAAACGGAGGACACAAAAAAATGTCTCTGAAAATTACCGACGAGTGCATCAACTGCGATGTGTGTGAACCCGAATGCCCGAACGAGGCCATTTCCCAGGGCGAGGAAATCTACGAAATCGATCCGGAAAAATGCACGGAATGCGTCGGTCATTACGACCAGCCGCAATGCGTCCAGGTCTGCCCTGTCGATTGCATTCCCAAGGACCGCGAAGAAACGCAGGAAACACTGATGGCGCGGTACCACAGACTGATCGCCTGATGGAAAGCAAGGGTCGGCAATCGGCGGGAAGCCGGTTTGCCTTCAGCGGCGCAAGGACGGCGCCGCCGTCCGACTCTTGAGACTGGACGCCAACTTCATGCGCATTCTGCTTTTTCTGCTGTTGTCCTTCTGCGCCGCAGTCTCGTCAGCGCAAGGGACGGGAGAAATCGCGGACAAAAAGGAGGATTTGAAGGAGCTGCGCGGACGCATCGAAACCCTGAAAAAGGAACTGTCCGCCAACGAAGAATCCAGGGTGGACGCCGCCGACCAGCTGAAGCAATCCGAAGAGCATATCTCCGCCGCCCAGCGGCAATTGCTGACGCTGAAACAGGAACACGCGCGGCTGCAAGGCACCTTGCGGGAACTCGCCAAAAGCGCGCGCGATCTGGAAGGCACGCTGGCGCAACAGCAAAAACAACTGGAACGGCTCCTGTATCGCCAGTACCTGCAAACCGCGCCGGACGCCCTGCAACTGGCGTTGAACGGCAACGATCCGAACCAGCTGGCGCGCGATCTCTATTATCTTGTCATCATCGCCCGCGCCCGCGGCGCCTTGCTGTCGGAAATGCGCGCCACGCTCGCGCGGCAGAAAAAACTGGCGGCGGACGCGAAAGACAAGGAAGCCGAACTGCTCGCAGTGCGGGCGCGGCAAGAAACCGAACACGCCAATCTGGTGGCGCAGAAAGCCGAGCGCAAAAAAATCCTCAACCAGATTGCCGGGAAAATCAAGGCGCAGAAACAGGAAATCGGCAATCTGCAACGTGATGAAAAACGCCTGACCCAACTCATTGATCGGCTGACCCGGCTGCTGGCCGAGCAGGCGAAATCCGCCGCGAAAAAGAAAAAGGACGCCGAGGAACGCGCCAGGAAGAGCGCCGGAAAGAATAGGATCGCCGGAAAACTGGAAAACCGCGCCCTGCCCGCCGCCGCCAGCGGCAGTTTCGCCAAGCTCAAGGGCAAGCTGCGGTTGCCGGTGCGCGGCCAGATCAGCGGACGCTTCGGCGCGCCCAGGGAAGGCGGCGGCGTCTGGAAAGGATTGTTCATCCGCGCCGCTCAGGATAGCGAAGTCAAGGCCATCGCCAAGGGACAGGTCGTCTATGCGGAATGGATGCGCGGTTTCGGCAACCTCATGATTATCGACCACGGCGCCGGGTATTTGAGCGTCTATGGCAACAACGACGCCCTCTACCTGCAAGTGGGCGACCAGGTGGAAGGCGGCGATACGGTTGGCGCGGCAGGAACAAGCGGCGGCAACGCGGATTCCGGTTTATACTTCGAGCTTCGCCATCAAGGGCGAGCACTTGATCCCATGCAATGGGTATCTCTCAAATAGAGTCGCTATATGAACATGAACAGAAAAAAATCCTTCAGTCTCGCGCTCGGCGGCTTTGTCGCCGGGGTGCTCATCAGTCTGCACTTCCCTGCCTTTGCCGACAGGGAGAGCACGGTCGGCCTGCCGGTGGATGACCTGCGCACCTTCGCGGAAGTTTTCAGCGCCATCAAGCAGGGCTATGTCGAGCCGATCGAAGACAAGAAAATGATTGCCAACGCCATCTCCGGCATGTTGTCCAATCTCGATCCGCATTCCGCCTATCTGGACGCGGAATCCTTCGCCGAGCTGCAAGTCGGCACACAAGGCGAATTTGGCGGGCTGGGCATTGAAGTCGGCATGGAAGATGGTCTGGTGCAGGTCGTCTCGCCCATCGAGGATACGCCCGCCTATCGCGCCGGCATCAAGGCGGGCGACCTGATCTTCAAACTGGACGATACGCCCATCAAGGGATTGAGTCTGAACGACGCTGTGAAGAAAATGCGCGGCAAGCCGCAGACCCGGATTCGCCTCTCCATCCTCAGAAAAGGCGAGGACAAGCCCTTGGAACTTACCCTGACGCGGGAAGTCATCAAGGTGCAAAGCGTCAAGTCGAAACTGGTGGAGCCTGGCTATGGCTGGGTGCGCGTCACCCAGTTTCAGGAAAACACCATCGCCTCGCTGGCCAGAAATCTGAACGATCTCTACAAACAGGGCGATCTGAAGGGTCTGGTGCTGGATTTGCGCAATGATCCCGGCGGACTGCTGAATGGCGCGGTTGGCGTCTCCAGCGCCTTTCTGCCGACGGGCAGCAAGATTGTTTCCACCGACGGACGTATTTCAGACGCCAAACAGGAATACAAGGCGCTGCCGGAAGACTATCTGCGCGGTATCGGCATTCAGGCCGATCCGCTGGGCACACTGCCGGAAGCCGTCAAGCGCGTGCATATGGTGGTGCTGGTCAACAGCGGTTCAGCCTCCGCCTCGGAAATCGTCGCGGGCGCGCTGCAGGACCACCAGCGCGCCGTCATCATGGGCACGCAGACTTTCGGCAAAGGATCGGTGCAAACCATTGTCCCCCTGCCTGGCAACGCCGCCATCAAACTGACCACAGCCCGTTATTACACGCCAAATGGCCGCTCCATTCAGGCCAAAGGCATAGAGCCGGACATCGAGGTGGAAGAAAGCTCCAATGGCGGTCGCGGAATGCGTCTGCGCGAAGCTGACCTTGAAGGCCATCTCAGCAATGACCGCGAGGACGCAAGCGCTGCCGCCGACGGCAAGACCGAGAAGCCCGGCAAGGAACCGGAGAAGGAGCAGCCGTCCAGCGAGGAAATGCCGCCGCGTCTGGAATACGCTTCCGCTTCCGATTATCAGTTCCAGCAGGCGCTCAATCTCCTGAAGGGCTTGCAGATCATGCAGAAAAACGCGGGCAGATGAGTTCCTGCGGGCGGACACCTCCCTGCCTTTTTCAGCAGGCGCGGCGTTTGAATTTTCCGCGCGCCGGAGCGCTCACTCATGAACGACCAGCAACTCCTCCGCTACAGCCGCCATATCCTGCTCGATGAACTGGGCATTGGCGGCCAGGAGCGTTTGCTGGCCGCAAAGGTGTTGATTGTCGGCGCGGGCGGTCTGGGTTCCCCGGTCGCCCTCTATCTGGCGGCGGCGGGCGTGGGAACGCTGGTGATTGCCGATGGCGACACGGTAGATGCGAGCAGCCTGCAACGGCAGATTCTACATACGGAGGCGCGCATCGGCGAAAACAAGGCGCGTTCCGCGCGAAGCGCGCTGGCCGCGCTCAATCCGCAGATCGAGGTGATTGCCGTCGAACAACAGTTGGAGGGCGCGGCGCTGGAACATGAAGTGCGAAGCGCCGACCTGGCGCTTGATTGCAGCGACAATTTCGCCGTCCGTGACGCCATCAACCGCGCTTGCGTCCAGTTTGGCAGGCCGCTGGTGTCCGGTGCCGCCATCGGTTTCACGGGGCAAATCTGCGTCTTTGATCGACGCGCCGCCGCTTCCCCCTGTTATCACTGCCTTTTCCCGGAAGATGGAGAAGCGGACGCGCCGCGCTGTGCCCAGAGCGGCGTTTTTGCCCCC
>JAITJU010000204.1 GCA_031278735.1 Zoogloeaceae bacterium | reverse complement strand
ATGAAAACCATCAACATCGCCAGCGCGCTGACGGCAATCGGCCAGCGCGCCGCCGGATAACGCGCCAGGCCTGCCAGCGTCAGCAAGATGACGCCCAGCAAATCGGAAAGCCGCTCGCTCAAAAACGCCGCGAAGCTATCCGCCCAGGGTACGCCCCATCGCTTGAGCAGCGCGCCGCGCAATGCTTCCCCGGCCTTGCCCGGCGTTGCGGTCAACGCGAAGCCCGCAAGATAGATGTTCAAGTTTGGCCGCCACGGCAAATGATGTCCCATGGCGGCAAGATACGCCCGCCAGCGCGCAAACCGCAGCAGATAATTGACCAGCGACAGGACAAGGGCAAGGGCAACGCCCCAAAACCCGACCTTGCGCGCCGCCGCGAGCACATCCTCCCAACCGTTCCAGAGGATGCAGGCCAGATAAACCAGCATCGCCAGCAGCGCCGTCCAGACGAGCATCCGAAAACGCCGGACTGAAAGCGTCGGCGCGTCGCCGTTCGTCTCTTGCTCCACGGGCGTCAAAGGCGCATCCGTTTGAAAATCGCGCGCGGTAGATGCCGGATCAGCGCCATGATCGGAAACCAGAAAAAGGGAACATAAAGCACATCCGCCTTGCGCTCCACGCCCGACTTGATGCGTCTGGCAACCGTTTCGGGCGCGCTCGTCAACAGTCGGGGCAAGGCGAGACCGCGCGTCATCGGCGTATCCACAAAACCAGGACGAATGTCGGTCAGACTGACGCCGGACCTGAAAAGCCGCGCCCGCAACCCCTCGCAGAAAGTCGACACCGCCGCCTTGGCGGCACCATAGACGTAATTCCCCGGCCTGCCCCGATCGCCCGCCACCGAGGTGATGACCGCCAGCGCCCCCGCGCGCTGGCGCTCGAAACGGCTGGCAAGCTCGGTCAACAAGGCGATGACGGAAAGCGCGTTGGTCGTGAATTCACGTAAGGTCAGGGCGGCGTCCTGTTCGCAGGCCGCCTGGTCGGAGAGCGTGCCATGCGCGATCAGGGCGATGTCCAGCTCCCGCGCGAACGCCTGTTCGAGCATGGCGTCATGGGAAGCCGTGTCGTTGGCGTCCATTATGAAGGTGGCGACGGCGGAAGCGCCGCGCACGTCAAGGTCGCTTGCCAGACTGGCAAGTTTTTCGGCATGACGCGCCACCAGAAAGAAACTTGCGCCCTCCCCTGCCCAGAGACGGGCGCAAGCCGCGGCGATGGCCGAAGTCGCGCCAATGATCAGGATGCGCTTCACCGGTTGACCCGCCGCCAGAAACGCGAAAGCAACAGGGGATCGCGCAGCGCCTCGATTTTTTCCCACAGGGGATAAGCGCGACGAAAATCCTCGCCGCGCATGTGCGCGTCCTTGGCCGGATAAAGCCTGCCGCCCGCCGCGCGGACAATGGCATCGAGACGCGAGAAAAGCCGAGGTTCCAGATGGCGCGTCTGCGGAAAATCCAGCGCCAGCGTGACGCCTGCCCGCGGAAAGGACAACAGACCCGGCGAAGCGATGTCGCCGCAACGCTTCAGCACGGCGAGAAAAGAGCCGACGCCCGATTGGGCAATCGCCGCCAGCAGGGCATGAATGCCCGCCCTGGCCTCGCTTTCGGGAATCAACGCCTGATATTGTTGAAACCCTCCAGTACCATAGATGCGATTCCATTTCAGGAGCGTATCCAGCGGATAAAAAAACGGCTCATACGCCATGCGCGCGCGGCGGCGTCCCGACGACGCCTTGCGCCAGTAAAGCGTGTTGAACGCCCGCAACGAACAGGCGTTGACCAGCGAGACCGGCGGCGTGAAGGGAAAAGTCAGGCGTCGCCGGTTTTCCACGGCGCGACGGCCATCGGCGGCAAAATTGCCCGCCATGTAAACGCCCCTGCCCGTCTTTTTGCCGCGCGCGACGCAATCGACCCAGGAAACGCAGAATTCGTGCTGCGCATCAAGCTCTTCCGACAGGGCGAAAAATTCGTCCAGATCGCCAAAGCGCACACTGATGCCGTCAATCTGGCTAGAACGGATGGGCGACAATTGGATCTCGGCCCATTCGATGATGCCGGTCAACCCCAGGCCGCCGACTGTCGCCGCGAACAGTTCCGGCTCGGTTTCCGGCGACGCGACAACGCGCCCCCGATCCGAACGCAACAGGCCAAGGCGTCGCACGTGGCGGCCAAACGTTCCCCGCCGGTGGTGGTTCTTGCCATGCACGTCGTTGGCAATCGCGCCTCCCAAACTGACGTATTTCGTGCCCGGCGTCACCGGCAGAAACCAGCCGTGCGGAATGACCGCCGCCAGAATGCTCTCCAGCGTCACCCCGGCCTCGGCGCGCAGAATGCCGTTTGACCAGTCCGCGAACAGAAAATGATCGAGCGCGCGCAGGGTCAACACATGCCCGCTGTCCGCCAGGCAACTGTCGCCATAACTGCGTCCCTCGCCGTAAGCCAGCGTCGTGCCGCGCGCTTTCGCGGCGCTGACCAGAACATCCGGCAATTCATCGCGCCAGTCGACGTCATGCGCGCGCTGCGGCAGACGCGGATAAGCGCCCCACGACAACAACCCCTCGCTCATATCGCGCTCCAGAACACCAACGCAATCAAGGCGACAATCCCCAGACTGACCTTGTCTTTCGCCGCGAAAATCACCGGGTCATCATGCATCATGCCGCGATGCGCGAGAATCCAGACGCGGCTGATCCAGGTGAGCAGCAACAAACAGGAAAACCAGATGAATTCCGGGTGATGATAATACTGCCGCGTTACCGGATCATTGATGTACAGCGCCAGCACCATCACCGCCGTATAACCTGAAGCCGCGCCCAGCGCCATGATCATCGGAAAATCCTCGGCATGATAGCCGCGCCCGCGCGCTTTTTCGCCATTGCCCTTCTCTCGCAGGGGAAGCAGCTCGACATAACGCTTGACCAGCGCCAGGCTCAGGAAAATGAACACCGAAAAGGCAAGCAGCCAGAAGCTCAGGGGAATGGACAACGTCACACCGCCGATGACGATCCGCAAGGTGTAGAGTATTGCCAGCGTCATTACATCCACGATCATGAGACGCTTGAGCCACAGGGAGTAGGCGAGCGTCAGCCCGTAATACACCAGCACGCCAAGCGTGAACGCCAAGGGCAGCCAGCAGAGCGCGACGGCGAAAGCGACGCACAACAAAAGCGGAAAGACCAGCAATCCGGTGCCCGGCGAAAGGCGTCCCGAGGCAAAAGGCCGCAGCCGCTTTTTGGCGTGATGACGATCATCGCGCAAATCCAGCAGGTCATTGAGCAGATAGACGCTGGAAGCGCACAGGCCGAAACAGAAAAAAGCCAGCATCGCCTGCGACAACAGCGGCAACTCCGCGTAACGGTGCGCGGCCAGGAGCGGCACGAAAATCAGCAGATTCTTCAGCCATTGATGCAGGCGCAGCGCCTTGATCCAGTCCGCCGCCCTGTCCTTGCGGCAGCTGATCACGCCCTCAAAATTGGTCAACGCGCGCGCCTTTCGCTCGCAATGAAAACTGGCGTTGGCGGCAAACGCCTTGCGCGCCACGCGCCACACCGGCAGGTCATCCCTGGAATTTCCCAGATAATCGAACCCCTTTTCGCCGTAACGCGCCAGCAGCGCGTCCCGTTTGGCCTCGCCCGCCAGATTCAGCCGCGCGTGGCTTGCCAGCACTTCGTCGAACACGCCCAGATGCCTGGCCACCAGTCCGGCCAGCCGTTCGTGACTGGCCGTCGCCAGCACCACCCGCCGCCCTTCCGTGCGCGCCTTTCGGATGAAGGCAAGCACGTTTTCGTCATACGGCAATACCGTGACGTCCAGATTCACGCGCTCCGCCAGCTTGTGCTTCAACAGCGCCTTGCCGCGCGCCAGCCAGCCGAACGGCAACAGGCACTGCCGAGGATGATCGCGAAGCAGCAACAGGCTGGTTTCAACCAGCAGATCCGAACGCAGCAAGGCGCCATCCAGATCGATAACCAACGGCGCTCCTCCCATTTCAGGCTCCTTTCAGAATCACGGCGCGGACAGACGGCAAAATGGGGAACATTATAAATGATAATAATTATTATTGGCAAACGCTTATCATTTGTTGCGCGCAAGCGCGCAACCCGGAAAACGCGCCGCCCGCCTTTCCCCCGTCAAATGCCTTTCGCGCCTGGGGATGATGCTTGCCCACGCTCCCTGGCGCTTATCCACGTCGCCTTCCTCCTCGCGCGCCTGCCGCCGACGAGGCGGGCGGATTTTCATTACAGAGGCATTATCGGCGCCGTCCATCCGATCCGGCTTGAGCAGCGCCGGATCGACAGGCTGTTGAGGAGAAATCTCACGCCTGAAGTTTGCCTTGACGTGATCGGGGGCGGTCTATAGAATGCGCGCTTCCTCGGGGCGTAGCGCAGTCTGGCAGCGCATCTGCTTTGGGAGCAGAGGGTCGTGAGTTCAAATCCCACCGCCCCGACCAAAACAAAAGCCTGCAAGACGCCCAGACGATAACCGGAGAAGAGCAGCGCCTGTAGCTCAACTGGATAGAGCAACGGCCTTCTAAGCCGTAGGTTGTGAGTTCGATTCTCGCCGGGCGCGCCAGGAAACAGCATCATGCACAATGGCGGCATTAGCTCAGTTGGTAGAGCACTGGATTGTGGCTCCAGGTGTCACCGGTTCGATCCCGGTATGTCGCCCCAACCTTTTCATCCGGGGCGCGCCGTCAAACACCGGAAATTCTTCCAGACGCCGGGACTCCGGCATTTTTCTCCGTTTGCGCGCCCCGTGATTATTCGCTCGCGTTCGCAAGGTTTGGCGGCGCACGGTCGCGGGGAATCGGCGTGAACCCCGATTTCGCCCGCGCCATCATCGACTGGCAGCGGCTGCATGGCAGGCATGACCTGCCCTGGCAGGGGACGCGCGACGCATACCGGGTCTGGCTTTCCGAAATCATGCTCCAGCAAACCCGTGTGGCGTCGGCGCTTCTGCTTTTCCCCCGTTTTTTTGCGCGTTTCCCGGATGTGCAAACGCTTGCCGCCGCGCCGCTCGAAGCGGTGCTGACGCTGTGGGCGGGCATGGGTTATTACGCCCGCGCTCGCAATCTGCATCTTTGCGCGCGCCGGGTGGTCGAAAGACATGCCGGGCATTTTCCAAAAACGGCGGCGGAACTGGCCGAACTGCCGGGAATCGGACGTTCCACGGCGGCGGCTATCGCCGCTTTCGTGAGTCATGAGCGCGCCGCCATTCTCGACGGCAACGTCAAGCGGGTGCTTTGCCGCCATTTCGCCATTGCGGGCGCGCCCGTCGGTTCTGTGGAAAAGTCGCTCTGGCGACAGGCGGACGCGCTGCTGCCCGCCGCAATCGACATGCCCGCCTATACCCAGGGATTGATGGATTTGGGCGCAACGTTATGCACGCGCCGCGCGCCGCGTTGCCGGGATTGTCCATTGACCGCGAGCTGCCAAGCGCGCGCGCAGAATCGCGTGCAAGATTTGCCCACGCCCAGGTCTGCTGTTGTCAAGCCGCGCCGCGTCGCGCGCTTCCTGCTCATAACCGACGGCGCGCGCATCCTCCTGCAGCGCCGTCCGCCGACCGGCGTCTGGGGCGGTCTGTACGCGCTGCCGGAAAACGCCGCGCTCCCTGCCCGCCTTGGTCTGGCCGATGACGCTCCCCTGCCTTTGCCGCCGCGCGTCCATGCTTTTACCCATTTTCACCTGGAGATTCGCCCCATGCTGTATCGTGTGGCGCGAATGCCGATGCCGACAGACGCCGGGCTGGAATGCCTTGCCATTGCCGACGCCTTACAAGCGGGCGTCCCCGCGCCCGTGGCGCGGCTATTGCGGGAGATTCTTCCCTGAAAATTCCCTTGGGCGGACGAGGGGAAAAACCGCCGTCTTCCGGCAAACGCGCTTGCCCTGCCTGGGCTTGTCGGCAACAGCGCATGAAAACCGATTCCGGGGTAAACTCTCCGTCCCGTCGGGAAGAAAAATCATGACCAAACCTGTTGTCGCCAAAAAGTCCGCGTCCGCCCAATCGTCCGACCCCGCGATCGCGCAGTTGCGCTTGCCGCCGCATTCCATCGAAGCCGAACAATCCGTTCTGGGCGGCCTGCTGCTGAATAACGAGTTCTGGGATCGCCTGGTCGACCAGATTACCGATACGGATTTTTATCGCGACGAGCATCGGCGCATCTTTCGCCAGATCGGCGCACTTTTGGGAGCGGGGCGTCCCGCGGATGTCGTGACCGTGGCCGAGGCGCTGGAAAACGCCGGGGAGAGCGAGCGCACCGGCGGCCTGGCCTATTTGGGCGAACTTGCCAACAATACGCCGTCGGCGGCCAATGTCGTTCCTTACGCCAAAATCGTGCGTGAACGCGCCATTCGCCGCAGCCTGATTGCCGTCGCCGACGAAATCGCCGCCCAGGCACTGAATCCCATGGGGCGCGAAACCCCGGAACTGCTGGATGACGCCGAAGCGCGAATTCTCGAAATCGCCGAAAAGGGTTCGCGCTCCAATGACAGCTTCGTGCCCATTCAAACCTTGCTGACGCAGGTGATTGAGCACACGCAGGAACTCGTCGACAGCGGCAATGCTGGCGGCATTACCGGGACTCCCACGGGATTCACGGATCTTGACGGAATGATGTTGGGAATGCAGCCCGGCGATCTGATTGTGGTGGCGGGACGGCCTTCCATGGGGAAAACCGCCTTTGCCCTGAATATCGCCGAACACGTCGCAGTCCGCGAAGGTCTGCCGGTGGGCGTGTTTTCCATGGAAATGGGCGGCTCGCAACTGGCTTTGCGGCTGCTGACTTCCTGCGCGCGCGTGGATTTCCAGAAACTGCGTGCGGTGAAAAATCTGGGGAACGATGACTGGAGCAGCATCAGCGTCGCCTTGAGCACGCTGCACAGGGGAAAGTTGTATATTGATGAAACCGGCGGCCTGAATCCTTATGAGCTGCGCTCGCGCGCCCGGCGTCTGTACAAGGAGCAAGGCGCGCTGGGGCTTATCGTCATCGACTACATCCAGCTGATGAGTTCCGTGCGCCAGAACGAAAACCGCGCCACGGAAGTTTCGGATATTTCCCGCGCCATCAAATCTCTGGCCAAGGAATTGCACGTGCCCATCATCGCCTTGTCGCAGTTGTCGCGCAAAGTGGAAGAACGCACGGACAAGCGTCCGATGATGTCCGACCTGCGCGAATCCGGCGCCATCGAGCAGGACGCCGACGTCATTATCATGCTGTACCGCGACGAGTATTACAAAACAGGTGCAAATGCGGGTGTTGCCGAAGTCATTATCGGCAAGCAGCGCAACGGTCCCGTCGGCAAGGTGGAGCTGGCCTTTCTGGGCAAATACGCCCGCTTCGAGAATCTTGCGAAGTCGCCGGACTGAGGCGAATTCACAAACACGAGACCACGAGATACGGAATTACGAGGCGCACCATGTCGGGCAATACTTTTGGCAAACTCTTCTGTGTGACTTCTTTCGGCGAGTCGCACGGCGCGGCGATAGGCTGCGTGGTAGACGGCTGCCCGCCGGGACTGGAACTGACGGCAGCGGACATCCAAGCGGAACTGAATCGGCGCAAGCCGGGCATTTCGCGGCATGTGACCCAGCGCCGGGAACCGGATGCCGTGGAAATTCTCTCCGGCGTGTTCGAGGGACGCGCCACCGGCACGCCCATCGCGCTCCTGATTCGCAATCAGGATCAAAAAAGTCATGATTACGACGCCCTCGCGGACACCTTTCGTCCCGGCCACGCCGATTACGCCTATTTCCAGAAATATGGCCTGCGCGATCATCGCGGCGGCGGCAGGGCCAGCGCCCGCGAAACAGCGGCGCGGGTGGCGGCGGGCGCGATTGCGAAAAAGTGGCTGCGCGAATGCGCGGGCGTGCGCATTCGCGGCTGGATGGGCGCGCTGGGGGCGACTGAAATTCCTTTTCTGCGCGAGGCCGATATCGACGCCAATCCTTTTTTCGCGCCCAACCAGGACAAGATTCCAGAACTGGAAGCCTGCATGGACGCCTTGCGGCAATCCGGCGATTCCATCGGCGCGCGCATTCACGTCGCCGCCCGGGGTATGCCGCCCGGCTGGGGCGAGCCGGTGTTCGACCGACTGGATGCCGACATCGCCAGCGCCATGATGGGAATCAACGCCGTCAAGGGCGTTGAAATCGGCGCAGGATTCGACGCCGTTCGGCAAAAAGGCAGCGAACACGGCGACGAACTCACGCCAACGGGGTTTCTCTCCAATCACGCGGGCGGCGTGACGGGCGGCATTTCCACCGGTCAGGACATTCTGGTGCGGCTCGCGCTCAAACCGACTTCCAGCATTCGTCTGCCGCGCCGCTCCATCACCCGGGCAGGCGATGCCACGATCATCGTCACCGAGGGGCGTCACGATCCTTGCGTCGGCATCCGCGCCGTTCCTGTCGCCGAAGCCATGCTGGCGCTCGTGCTCATCGATCACGCCTTGCGCCAGCGGGCGGCGCGCGGCGAGATTCGTTCAATTCGTCCAGAAGAAAAGTGAACAAGGCATTCGCCCGCGAGCCGGAGGGAACGGAAGACGACGATGAAGCGGCGGCGCCGCCGCTCAGGTTGCCGCCAGGCGGCAAAAATTACATGACGCCTGCCGGATACGCGCGCTTACTGGCGGAACAGGAAAAATTGATTCGCGACGAGCGTCCGCGCGTGGTGGAAATCGTCGCCTGGGCGGCCAGCAACGGCGACCGTTCGGAAAACGGCGATTACCTGTACGGCAAGAAACGCCTGCGCGAAATTGATCGCCGCATCCGCTTTCTGGGCAAACGCCTGGAAAACGCGCAAGTGGCGGATCCGATGGCGCAAGACGGAAACGACCAGATTTTTTTCGGCGCGACGGTGACGCTCGCGTTCGATGGCGCGCCGGAACAGACTTTCACCATCGTCGGCATCGACGAAGCCGACGCCGCGCGTGGCCGCATCAGTTGGATTTCCCCGCTGGCGCGCGCGCTGATCAAGGCGCGCGAAGGAGATTGTCTGCGCTTCAAAACCCCGGCTGGCGCGCGCGACATCGACATCCTTTCCGTGCGCTATCTGCCGATCGGGGATTAAGGGCATGTCCGGCATCGACGCTCAACGCGAAGTGCTCGGCAATCGGCAATCGAAAGGGATGGCGGGGAAAATAAAAATGCTCACCTGGGACGTGATACAGGCGAACGCCCTTGCCTTCTCGAAGCGCTGGCAAGGCGCCTACAATGAAAAGGCCGAGGCGCGG